>NZ_JAQEXK010000017.1:0-59390 GCF_027693185.1 Butyricicoccus sp. OF27-2pH9A | reverse complement strand
CGAAAAACTCTCCGCCCGGAAAGGGCGAACCCGCCAGCGGCAGTTCGAGTGCCCCGCTCAGCCGGTGCAGAAAAAGGAGCCGCCCCGTCAGGGCGAACACGCTTACGCAGTTCATGTACCCCGTCTATTCCGTGCCGAAAACGAAAAAATCACCGAAACAAATCGTTTCGGTGATTTTCTTTTACGTTTTATTAGAGGCCGGTCGGAGTGATCTTCTCGAAGTCCTCCAGCGTGCCGCCGTTCATGAAGCAGTCGATGATCTGCTTGCCGAGCGGCTCAAGCTCCGGCGTATCGAACTTCGCCAGTTCCTTGCGGAAGAAGTCGGTCAGGATCTTTGCGCCTGCATCGTAGCCGTCGGTGCCTACGCGGTCCTGCGTATCAACGCGCAGGAACTTAGAGCGGATCTTCTGGCCGTCGATGGTCAGATCCTTCATCGCGTAGCCGAGCAGCGGGCAGCGTGCCGGCTCAAGGTGCTCGCGGCGGATCTTTGCGCCGCCGTGGCGTGCCAGATACTCACGGGAGATCCACTCAGCCGCAAAGCCGACCTTGTAAACGCCGATGTGCTGGTTCGGGATCAGGACGTAGCGGGTGTTCGGGCTGTCCACGATCTGGTGCAGCAGCAGGTTTGCCTGCTTTACGCGCTTGCCGGTTGCAAACGGCCAGTAGGAACCAACGCCCTCGCTCTTCAGCTCGTTGCCGGTTACGATAGACGGGTTATTGAAGCCGCGCGGTGCGATCAGACGCCACAGCCAAGCCAGTGCCGGCGGAATGATATGCAGCATACCCATGATGCCGTAGTTCGGGTTATCGCGGGTGGAGGGGGGCATACGAACGCCGAAAGAGCGTACGTCTACTTCTACCGGCTCCTTGACGATGTTCGGAACATCCCAGCGCGGCACGATGGCACGCGGGTTGGAGCACGGCTTGCCGTTGGAATCCAGGGTGTGCTCCCAGATCAGCAGGGTTGCACCCGGATGGCCTTCCATGTTGAAGAAGCACAGCGGCTCCTTCGGCTCGGTGCAGATGCGCTCGTAAACCGGGTCGCAGCCGTAGTGCGTTACGCCGTCCATGCGGAGGAACCAGCCGTCCTCGCCGTCAACGAGTACCAGCTTGCCGGAGTTGTTCTGCACGCCCGGATAGCAGGTAGCCATATCGTCGCACACCGGCTCGATCTTGCAGGTGGAGCTGATATGCAGGTAGGTCTTTTCGCCCGTTACCGTGTTGGTAGAGAGCAGCACCTCGCCGTCCGGCTCGCGGGCGATGTCCTGCAGCATCTCGCTCTTGCCGCCGCCGGAAGCGCCCTCGTGCATGATGACAAGCTCGTTCTCGTACGGGGTGATCAGACGGCCTGCAGAAGTATGGCAGGTGGTCCAGCCCTCCTGCTCGCCAATGTCGAGCAGTACGGAGTAAACACCCTTCTTGGCAGACGGGCCCGGATACAGGTTATAGGAGAATACCTCGTGGCAGTCATCCAGACGGTTGTGAACAACGACCTGCTTGCCCTCAAAGTGGGTGTGACGGAACGGAGGTGCAACATAGATGATCGCACGCGGCTTGTAGCCCTCGGTCTCCTCTGCGCTTACAAAGCCCTGCAGATGTGCCAGCGCAAATGCGAAGAACGCGCACTGCTTCGGGCATACGAGCATGGAGCCGTAGCCGTACTGGTTGCCGCCGGAATTAAACGGCATGAGGATCAGCTCCTGCGTCTTGAACCAGTCCATGGTCTCGCGGCGCAGCTTGTCGAACTTGTAGCCGTACACATCCGCAAAGCGCTTCTTGTCGGTCGGCTTGTCGTCTGCGATGCGCATGCAGTCCGGCTCGCGGCGGCGCATGTAATCCTCTGCAAAGTTGACGGATGCGCCGTTCTTGCAGCGTACAACGTCAGCTTCCTTGATCTGGCCCTTGCCCGGTACATCGAATACAACGTCGTACACGTCGGCATGTTCCGGACCGAATACCATGTCGTACAGTTCCGCCTTGCTGGTGGGAACAACTACGCCCTTGCAGTTCTCGATGACATCGGTCAATTCATCGGTAAAGGTGAATTTGGTGAGCAATGAGTTCATCTGTATCATTTCCTCCTTAAGCACCGCGGAGTCCCTCGCCACGGCATGCTAACCGGGCCGGTTAAATTTCTTAACCTTTGCCCCATTGTCTTTCGATTATAGCATACCGCAAAACCCACCCTCTCGTCAACTGTGATTTTGCTTTTTTTGCAAGTTGAATTACAAGTTCTTGCAAAATGTACAAAACCTGAGGGATTTCTCACTGTTTTCCCGACACGGTCACTTGTCCGCCGATAGGACTTTTTTACGAAAACGTTTCCGCATGGCAAAATCCGTTTCACAATGCGCAATCGTGTATCAAAAGTGCGATACTGTGCATCTGTGTACACTTTATCTCACATTCCAGCGCTCCCACACGCGGGTGACGGAATTGCATTTTCCGTTTCTTGTAATATCGAACAGCGCACCGGAAACTGCACAGTCGCCCTCAGCTGTCTTGAAATACTCGGTCAGGTCACCGCGAAACATGGCGATAGACTGCTCCACGCGCACGCCGAGCACGGATACGATCGGGCCGGTCATGCCGATATCCGTGATATAGCCGGTGCCCTTGGGATTGATGCGCTCATCCGCGGTCTGCACATGCGTGTGCGTGCCCCAGACAGCCGCCGCGCGGCCATCGAGGTAATAGCCCATGGCCAGCTTTTCGCTCGTGGCGTTCGCGTGGATTTCGGCAAGCGCCACGTCGTACATGCCCTCGTTTTCCTTGAGGATGCGGTCTGCACACAGGAACGGATTGTCCGGGCCGAATTTCATGTCGCAGCGGCCGATCAGGTTCATGACAAGCAGGCGCATGCCCTGCGGGCCATCATAAATGCCCCAGCCCCGACCGGGGCTTTGCGGCGCAAGATTGGCCGGACGGAGAATATCCGAACGACTGTCCAGATACGGCACGATCTGCTGCTTGCCGAACACATGGTTGCCGAGCGTGATCACGTCCGCGCCGGCGGCAAAAATGTCATCCGCCTGACGCGGGAGAACGCCGTTTCCGGCTGCATTTTCGCCGTTTACGATGACGAAATCTGCGCCGGTGTCGCGCTTGATGCGGCGGAGCAGGCCGTGAAGCGCGTCGATACCCGCCTCACCGACCACATCGCCGATGACTAATAGTTTCATGGATTACCTCTTTCTATCATTGCTGCAAGCCGTTGATTGGTTCCGCTGGATTCAGCGAGGAGTGCGCCGCGCCCCGTGGCGGGGAGTGCGCTGACGCCGCGCGGGCGCACAAGAGGATAGACACCTACGGTTTCCACCCTCTTGTGAATCTCCCCTTTTCCCTTCGGGATAGTCTGGCGCAGAATGCCGACATGTGACCGCTACGAAAATGGGGAACGGCAGAGGATTTTTTCTACCGTAGGGGAGCACAGTGTGCTCCCCTGTCCCGACATATTCGCAGTGTCATATAACGTACTGCTACACATGTGGTTTCATCTCCGCAGGGCGCGGCATGACAGTGCCGCGCAATTCGTTAACGCGTTATGATAGACAGCACCTGCGAAGATAAATTGTACTAAACACCTAATTCGTAGGTGCCATACGGTATAACGCGTTAAAGAATTGCGCAACACGGGTATGTTGCGCCCTGCGCAGAGTAGCCGGTCTGTGTAGCAGAATGGTATCTGACCTTGCGAACAGGTTGCTCAAGAGGACGGACTCCGAAGGTAGTCCGTCCGTAGCAGAGAAAAAATCCTCTGTCGTACCCCTATTTTCGAAGCGGTCGCCGCTCTCCGATTTTCGCCGGGCAATCAAACAAGGGAAAGGTAGGAGTTCAAAGAGGAAGGAAAACCGCAGGTTGTCCTTCCTTTTTGCCCCCGCGGCGGGTGCCGCGACGCTCCCGCCGTCCGCAGACGGCGAATCCCCCCCGCTGCGGTTCAGCGAAAAACTTTCCGCCCGTTAGGGGCGAACACGCTAACGCAGTTCGAGTACCCCGCTCAGCCGGTGCAGAAAAGAAGCCGCCCGTCAGGGGCGAACCCGCTGACGCCGTTCGTGCCCCCGCTCAGCCGGTGCTGAAAAGGCTGCCGCCCTGTCAGGGGCGAACACGCCTGCGGCAGTTCGTGTCCCCCAGCTGGTCGGTGCAGAAAATATATACAAAAAAGAGCCGCTGCACCCATGCAGCAGCTCTTTTCCATGCAAAAACTTAATCGAACAGAGTAGATACGGACGTCTCCTCATAGATACGCGCGATCGCCTCGGTGAACACCGGTGCAACCGGCAGGACGTTGATCTTATCCAGCTTCTTGTCGTTGGTCAGCGGGATGGTATCGAGGATGGTCAGCTCCTTGATCGGGCTGTTCTGGATGCGCTCGATCGCCGGACCGGACAGTACGCCGTGGCTTGCACAGGCGTAAACCTCGGTTGCGCCGCCGCGCTCTACCAGAGCGTCCGCTGCGTGTACGAGCGTGCCTGCGGTGTCGATCAGGTCGTCAACCAGAATGCACTTCTTGCCCTCTACGTTGCCGATGATGTTCATAACCTCGGATACGTTGGCCTTCGGACGGCGCTTGTCGATGATGGCAAGCGGCATATCCAGCTTCTGGGTGAACTTGCGGGCACGGGTAACCGAACCCAGATCGGGAGAAACGATAACGGTATCATCGGTGCCAACGCCGAACTTGCCCGCAATGTACGGGATCAGAACGGAAGAACCGAGCATGTTATCCACCGGAATGTCAAAGAAGCCCTGGATCTGTGCAGCGTGCAGGTCCATAGTCAGCACGCGGTCAGCGCCTGCAGCGGTAATAAGGTTTGCGACCAGCTTTGCGGAGATCGGGTCACGCGCCTTGCTCTTGCGGTCCTGACGAGCGTAGCCGAAATACGGGATTACAGCCGTGATACGGCCTGCCGATGCACGCTTGCAGGAGTCGATCATGATGAGCAGCTCCATCAGGTTGTTGTTTACCGGACCGCAGGTGGACTGTACGAGGAACACGTCCGAGCCGCGAACGGATTCCGACATGGAAACCGAGATTTCGCCGTCAGCGAAGGTAGAGATGGCAGCCTTGCCGATCGGCAGTCCGAGCGCAGAAGCGATCTGCATCGCCAGTGCGGGATGGGAGTTGCCGGAGAAAATTTTGATGTTTTTTCCGTGAGAAATCATTGATTTGCCTCCGTCATATAAATATATTTTTTGTTCCGTGTGGATTTATATACGTTTTATGGATTTACTTCTTGTCCTTCTCGTGTGCGGCACGGCGGCGGTCGTTCCAGCCCTCGAGGTTGGTCTGACGGGCGCGCGCAACGCTCAGCGCACCGGCGGGTACATCCTTGGTGACGGTCGTACCGGCAGCCGTAAAGGCGCGGTCGCCCAGCTTGACGGGCGAAACGAGGTTGGTGTTGCAGCCGATGAAGCAGTCGTCACCGATCTCAGTGCGGTACTTGTGATAGCCGTCGTAGTTGACAACGACCGTGCCGCAGCCGAAGTTGACGCGCTCACCGACGGTCGCGTCGCCGATATAGGTCAGGTGCGAAACCTTGGTGCCGTTGCCGATGGTGGACTTCTTCAGCTCTACAAAGTCGCCGATGCGGCAGCCGTCACCGACCACGCTCTGCGGGCGGATATAGGCAAACGGACCGACCGTGGTATTGCTGCCGACGGTGGATTCATAAACCTGCGAATTGTTTACCGTGGTGCCTGCGCCGATCTCGGCTTTTTCGAGGATGGTGTTCGGGCCGATGACCGCGCCCGCGCCGACCTTGCAGCCGGGACGGATGTGACAGCCGGGCAGAATGGTCGCGCCCGGAGCAATATCAGCGTCCGGCGCAATGTAGGTGCTGGTCAGATCGAAGATCTGCACGCCCTTCTTGATGAGGCCGAAGTTGACACGCTGCATCATCTCGACCTGCGCCATAAAGGCCGCCGTACCGTCGCAGATGACGTAAATCTTGTTGGTGATGGCAATGCCCTTCTGCGCACCGGCTGCAACAGCCGCCGCAACCAGGCCGTCGAGCGTATCAGCGCCGCTCGCGAGTGCCTTTTCCAGCATATCCCAGGTGAACATGGCGGCATAGCAGCGGCTGTCTCTCGGCAGCGGCTGACCTTCCGCGTCAAAGCCCTGCTGCTCGGCAGACAGTACGCTGACGCCGTAACCGGTGTTCAGGTGCGTCTCCGCCAGATGGAACAGCGCGTCCTCCTCTGCCAGTGCAAACGGAGCCGCCAGCACCAGAACGTGCTCGCTCTCCGGCAGCGCAGCCAGCGAGGCAAAACGATTTGCAGCATCGAGCGCGATATCCTGTGCGCCGGCAACGGCAGACTCTCTGTCGTCGTGCGCAAAGAAGCATGCCTCCACCGCATCAGGCAGTGCATCCCGCATTGCATCGCCCGCAGTGCCGAACAGCACCGGACGCGCAAAGGCAGAAATGCCGCTTTCGTCAAACAGGCCGCCAACCATGACGGCATTTACTTTATTCATCGCAGAAATCCTTTCGTTTCTCAAGGGTCATACGACCAGATTTTCCGATATAGCTTTATTATACAACAGTATGCCGCAAATTGCATTATCATTTTTCGATAAATTTCTTCTCACCGCATAATATTTTTCGCCGTTTGCATACAAAGGCCGCAAAGCAAGCGTTTTGGTGGGAATTCGAGTAACGGAAAATTAAGACACCCACCGCAGTGGACGTCCAGCGAGCAACCGCCGCAGGCGGCTCTTAGCGAGTCGGAATGGAGGATGGCGAATTCGTGTGGAGAGTGAAGAGCACGCCAACCGCGAACCACGTTCGCGGCATACAATACGCGGTTTGCTTGCATAACCGCACCCACAAGGCAGGCGGCGCGTGCCGCCGAGCCTTCCGCGGGCGACCGCATTTCCGCCACCCCATAAAATTCCGCAGGGATTTCTGCACCCAGAGAGCCCATCACGCCGCGGAGCGCATAAAATGAAGCGCGTGCGCGACAAAAATGGCAGGACATGCGCCTGCCATTTTTAACAAACAGTAAAACACCCCGAAAACCGGAAAGTTTTCGGGGTGTTTTGCTGCAGCAGGTGTTCCCGCCCTGTCCGTGAAACGGACACGCGCGGCGACACCGTCCCTTGATTCAAAGGACAAGTCCTTTGAATCGAAAAAGCCGCAGGCTTTTAGCCCTGTACGGCTACTACTTCTACCTCAACCTTAGCGCCGAGCGGCAGAGCAGCTACTTCAACGCAGGAACGAGCCGGAGCGCCTTCCGGGAAGTACTTCGCGTACACGCCGTTGAATGCAGCGAAGTCGTTGATGTCGGACAGGAAGCAGGTGGTCTTGACAACACGGTCAAAGCCTACGCCGCCCTGTGCCAGAACGCACTGCAGGTTCTTCATAACCTGCTCGGTCTGCTCCTCGATGGTGGTTGCTACGATCTTGCCCTCCTTCGGGTCGATCGGAACCTGACCGGAGGTAAATACAAAACCGTTTGCAGCGATTGCCTGAGAGTACGGGCCTACTGCTGCCGGTGCGAGATCAGTGTGCAGAACTTCCTTGATAGCCATGGTGGGAATTCTCCTTTATATATCTTTATTTTTTGATAACAGGGTGAAATGAGTGCTTTTGTGCATAAAATCCGCACAGAAACGTAATTGTGGCGTTGCCACCATTACTTCTTGCCGCCCTTGGTCTTTTTCAGACGCTCGGTGTTGGACAGAACGCGCTTGCGCATACGGATGCTCTCCGGGGTGATCTCGAGCAGTTCATCGTCGGAGATGAACTCGAGAGCTGCCTCGATGGACATCTGGCGCGGCGGGATCAGGCGCAGCGCATCATCCGAGCCGGATGCACGCATGTTGGTCAGCTGCTTCTTCTTGCAGACGTTTACAGCCATATCCTCGCCACGCGGATTCTCGCCAACGATCATGCCTTCGTATACCATCGTGCCGGGGCCGATGAACAGCGGGCCGCGATCCTGTGCGTTGAACAGGCCATAGCCGACAGCCTCGCCGGCCTCAAACGCGATCAGAGAACCGGTGGTGCGCTTCTGGATATCGCCCTTATACGGCTGATAGCTGTTGAATACGGAGGACATAACGCCCTCGCCCTTGGTATCGGTCAGGAACTCGGTACGGTAGCCGAACAGGCCGCGTGCCGGAATGATGAACTCGAGGCGCATACGGTCGGTGCCCTTCGGGTTCATGGAAACCAGCTCGCCCTTGCGGGAGCCCATCTTCTCCATGATCGCGCCGACAGCATCCGCCGGAACGTCTGCGATCATGCGCTCCATCGGCTCGCAGGTCTTGCCGTCGATCTCCTTGAGCAGCGCCTTCGGTGCGCCAACCTGGAACTCGTAGCCCTCGCGGCGCAGGTTCTCGATCAGGATGGACAGGTGCATCTCACCGCGGCCGCAAACGCGGAATGCGTCGGTGGTGTCGGTTTCGTTTACGCGCAGAGATACGTCCTTGAGCAGCTCACGGAACAGACGCTCACGCAGGTGGCGGGAGGTGACAAACTTGCCTTCCTTGCCGGCGAACGGAGAGTCGTTGACCATAAAGGTCATCTCAACGGTCGGCTCGGAAATCTTAACGAACGGCAGAGCCTCAACGTGCTCGGGGTCGCACAGGGTCTCACCGATGGTTACGCCCTCGATGCCGGAGAAGCAAACGATCTCGCCTGCCTGTGCCTCCTCGATCGGCTGACGGCCCAGCTCCTCGATGGAGTACAGGGTAACCAGCTTTGCGTTATACGGCTTGGTGTTGCCGTGGTAGTCGCAGACGGTAACCTGCTGACCTACCTTCATCGAGCCGCGCTCGATACGGCCGATGCCGATACGGCCAACGTACTCGTTGTAGTCAATAGAAGAAACGAGCATCTGGGTCGGGCCTTCGGTGTCAACCTGCGGTGCCGGAATGTGCTCGAGGATCTGCTCGAACAGCGGGGTCAGATCCTTGCCCTCCACGTTCGGGGACATGGAAGCGGTGCCTGCACGGCCGGAGCAGTAAACGATCGGGCTGTCCAGCTGCTCGTCGGTCGCATCAAGGTTGAGCAGCAGCTCGAGAACCTCGTCGCCGATCTCGTTGAGACGAGCGTCCGGACGGTCGATCTTGTTGATTGCAATGATGATCTTGTGACCGAACTCCAGTGCCTTCTGCAGCACGAAGCGGGTCTGCGGCATCGGGCCTTCTGCTGCGTCAACCAGCAGAACAACGCCGTCTACCATCTTGAGGATACGCTCTACCTCGCCGGAGAAGTCGGCGTGGCCCGGGGTATCTACGATGTTGATCTTTACGCCCTTGTAATGTACAGAGGTGTTCTTTGCCAGAATGGTAATGCCGCGCTCACGCTCGATGTCGCCCGAGTCCATGACACGCTCCTCTACCACCTGATTTTCGCGGAAAGCGCCAGCCTGCTTGAGCATCTGATCGACCAGAGTAGTCTTGCCATGGTCAACGTGCGCAATGATGGCGATGTTGCGTAAATCGTTACGGATCATATATTCTATTCCTCCATCAACGGGATTATTTTCGTACAGAATTTATTATACCCGTTTTTTCGTTCATTTTCCACCTATTTTATCGTCAAAATTACGGCGATATATCCGCTCTAAATTGTAAAATATTTTGCTAACTGAGAAAAATTCCGCTCAGGATACAGTTGACGCAGACAGGCTGCTGCCGTACAATGAAGAAAAGGCACAGATGCCTGATAAAAGGAAGGAGAATCTCTATGAACAAAATCGGAAAGGCAATGCTCTGCACTGTACTGACCGGCGCAATGGCTGTCGGCGCTGCAGGCGCGGCTGACCTCGGTTCCCTGTCTCCGCAGGGTGCTAAGGCGTATCTGAATCAGATCACCACCCTGCAGAACCAGTACGGCAAGGCTGCCGCGCGTACAGATGACGGCTTCAGCGGACTGCTGACCGGACTTTCCATGGCAAAGCTGGTGGATATGGACGGCGACGGCACGCCCGAGCTGTACTGCGGCGCAGGTCTGGACGGGCAGCATATGTATTCGTATGCGGATGGGAAAATCTACGCGCTGGATATTCCGGAGGGCGTGAGCAACTTCGGCACGGATGTTTCGCCGTGCGCGGATTTCTATGTGGACGACACGAAAGCCTATCTGGTGGACGGCCATGAGATCATGAACGGCTTCCCCGTCAAATATCTGACCAAGCAGGGCCGCAAGATCGTCACCGCGCTGACCTATACCGATGCCATCGACGACGATACTGGTAACCATATCTGTACGCTCAACGGCGAAAGCGTGACCTATCACGAGCTAAGTGCCGCACAGGTTGCCTTCACCAAGGGTATGACCTGGGAGCACTACTCCTTCTGGGAGAGCCCGTACAATGTGCCGGAGGTGCGCTCCGCCCGCGCATCGCTGACCGACACCATCACTTCCCTTCGCACGCTCACCAATCCGACTGCATATGTTTCCAAGCACAAGGTCGAGCTCAACGGTGCAAAGGCCAATCTTGCAGCCTATACCATCAACGGCAGCAACTATTTCAAGCTGCGCGACCTCGCCGCTGCCCTCAAGGGTCTGGACAGCGAGTTTGCGGTAACATGGAACGCCGCCCAGCAGCGCATCGACCTGACGAGCAAGACCGCGTACACGCCGGTCGGCGGCGAGCAGACTGCCCTGCCCTCCGGCAATAAGGCTGCCACGCTCACGAACGCCGCTGTCTACCTCGACGGCAAGCCGCTTTCCCTCACCGCCTACTCCATCGGCGGCAACAACTACTTCAAGCTGCGCGACCTCGTTTTCGCGCTCGGCTTTTCCGTGGATTGGAACGCGGACACCATGACTATGATCTTGACCGTAAAATAAAAAACACGCTGCACACAGCAAAAAGCCACCGTTTCAAAGAAACGGTGGCTTTTTCATGCGCAAAACGAAATCTTACTGATTTACTTCGATGTAGTTTACGATGTCACCGATGGTGCTCATCTTAGCAGCTTCCTCGTCGGAAATCGTTACGCCGAAGTTCTCCTCGAGGTCCATCATCAGCTCTACAACGTCCAGAGAGTCTGCGTTCAGATCCTCCTTGACCTTGGTGTCCATGGTCATGGTGGAAGCGTCAGCGTCAAACTTGTCTGCCAGGATTTCACATACCTTTTCAAACATGGGATTTACACTCCTTCATTACTTTCTTGATTTATTGTTCTGAAAACTCCGACTCTGCGGAATTTTTCATACCGTTTCTGCAGCATCGTGTCGATGTCCGGCTCAGCATCCAGCTCGGCAAGCTGGTCGCGCAGCGTGCGCGCCACATTGCGGATAAGCTGTGCGGAGGATGTGCCCTCCTGAATGATGCCTTCGATCATACCGAAGCTGTACAGGTCCTGCGCGGTGATATGCAGCGTGTCCGCTGCCTCCGCCTCGCGCTTGGGGTCCTTCCAGAGAATGGACGCGCAGCCGCGCGGCGAAATAACCGAATACAGGGCGTTCTCGAGCATGAGCACACGGTCTGCCACCGCCAGCGCCAGTGCGCCGCCGGAGCCGCCCTCACCCGTCACGATAGAGATAACAGGCGTTTTCAGCTCGATAAACTCATACAAACAGCGGGCAATGGCCTCGCCCTGACCGCGTTCCTCAGCGCCTACGCCACAGAACGCGCCGCCGGTGTCAACAAAGTTGATGACCGGGCGGTGGAATTTCTCCGCCTGATGTGCGAGACGCAGGGCCTTTCGATAGCCCTCCGGGTGCGCCATACCGAAGTTGGCGTCCATATTCTGCTCAATGGTGCGGCCCTTGCGGTGGCCGATTACCGTCACCGGTGTGCCGTTGAAGTAGCCAACGCCGCCGAGGATGGCATGGTCGTCCGAAAAATAGCGGTCGCCGTGCAGCTCGGTGAAATCGGTGAACAGCTCATTGATATAGTCCGTGAGCATCGGACGCTTGGTATCGTGAATGATACGCATTTTTTCACTTGCGGGTTTGTTAATCACGACGCCACACCTGCCATTTCTTGGACTTGGAGCCGCAGTGCAGCTTCAAGAGTTTTTCCAGCGTTTCTCTGAGTTGATTACGCGGAACTATTTTATCACAGAAACCGTGCGATAGCAAGAACTCCGAGGACTGAAAATCGTCCGGGAGGGTTTGGCCGATGGTTCCCTCGATAACACGGCGGCCGGCAAAGCCGATGGTCGTGCGCGGCTCCGCGAGGATAATATCGCCCAGCATGGCGAACGACGCGGTAACGCCGCCCGTGGTCGGGTCGGTCAGCACGGTGATATACAGCAGTCCGGCATCCGAGTGACGGCGCGCCGCCGCGGACACCTTTGCCATCTGCAGCAGCGAAAACATGCCCTCCTGCATGCGCGCACCGCCGGAGCAGGTGAACAGCACGACAGGCAGACCCTTTTCGGTCGCGTACTCGAACAGACGGGTCAGCTTTTCACCGACGACCGAACCCATAGACGCCATCATGAAATGGCTGTCCATCACGCCGATCGCGGTCTCCACGCCGCCGATCTTACACACGCCGGTCTTGACCGCGTCCGGCATGCCGACCTTTTCAGCCAGCACTGCCGTTTTCTCTGCGTATCCCGGGAAGTGGATCGGGTCCGCCGGTGCCAGATTTGCGTACAGCTCCTCAAAGCTGTCCTTATCCGCGATCTGACGGATGCGCGTGCGCGCGAGCAGTCGTCCGTATCGTCCGCAGTGCGGGCACACATACAGATTCTTGCCGTAGGCATACGCCTTCAGTTCTGCGCCGCAGCCCTTGCAGGTTACAACCTTGGCCGCTTCGTCCTCCTGCGGTTTCATTTCCATAGAGGTCTCGCGTGTTTTTTGAAACAGGTCGATCAGACCCATGCGTAACTCCCCTTTCGTTTGGAGGCAGTACCGCACGATTGGCCTTCGGCGCTTTGCGGCTGTTTTGCCCCCTGGTTTTGTTGCGTACTTTTGCAATACAGCGTACTGCTGCAAGTCCGCGCCGCACCAGTGAACAAAACATCTCGCAAATCGCTCTTGTCCAACCGTGCGGTACTGCCTTTGAAATCCTTCGGATTACAAAAACTTCGCTTTTCAAAATACGCTGATTTTGTAAGACCTTCGGATTCAACTATACTTATGCTAAATCTATTATACCATAATAATTGATTTAGTCAAAATCGCCGTTTGCGATGGAATTAACATTAAAGTTTGCTTCCACAAACGCCTTCGAGCACAGGATGTGCATCTGATAGTCGGTTGCGGTCACAACACCCTCAAACAGCATCTCCGCGAGGGCGCGGCGCATGCGAACGATAGCCTGCTCACGGTCGGCGCCATAGACGATCAGCTTGCCGATCATGGAATCGTAGAACGGCGGAATCTTGTAGCCCTGATAAGCCGCGGAATCCACGCGCACACCGGGACCGCCCGGCAGATGCAGGGACACCAGCGTGCCCGGACAGGGTGCAAAGTTTCTCGACGGGTCCTCCGCATTGATGCGGCACTCGATGGCGTGACCGCGGATGGTCAGATCCTCCTGCTTAAAGGACAGCGGCTCGCCTGCCGCCACGCGAAGCTGCTCGCAGACCAGATCTACGCCGGTGACCTCCTCGGTGACCGGATGCTCGACCTGAATGCGGGTGTTCATCTCGCAGAAGTAGAAATTGCGGTCGTTATCGACCAGAAATTCGATCGTACCCGCGTTTCGGTAGCCGACGCGCTTTGCCAGCGCAACAGCCGCCGAGGTCATCTTCTCGCGCAGCTCGGGCGTGACAAAAGCCGACGGACTTTCCTCGATCAGCTTCTGGTGGCGGCGCTGCACCGAGCACTCACGCTCGAACAGGTGCACCACGTTGCCGTAGTTATCGCCCAGAATCTGCACCTCGATATGGCGCGGATTGTGAATATACTTTTCCATGTACAGGCGGCCGTCACCGAAGTTGGCGATAGCCTCTGCAGCGGCGCTGTCGTACGCGTCCTTGAGATCCTTGACGCTCTCCGCCACGCGTATGCCCTTGCCGCCGCCGCCGGATGCCGCCTTGAGCATGACCGGATAGCCGATGCGCTCGGCCTCGGAGATGGCTTCGTCAAAATCGCGCAGCGGGCCGTCCGTGCCGAGCGCGACCGGAACGCCTGCGGCGATCGCGTTGCGCTTTGCCTCGGATTTGTCGCCCATCAGGCGGATGGTTGCCGCAGTCGGGCCGATAAACGCCAGACCGGCCTGCGTGATGCGCTCGGCAAAATCCGGATTCTCGGACAGGAAGCCGAAGCCCGGATGAATGGCCTGACAGCCGGAAGCCAGCGCCGCCGAAATGATATTATCCATATTCAGGTAGCTGTCCGCCGCACGGGCCGGACCGATGCAGACCGCTTCGTCCGCGATCTGCGCATGCAGCGCTTCGCGGTCAGCCTCGGAGTAAACGGCCACCGAGATAATGCCTAAATCTCGGCAGGCCTGAATAATGCGGACCGCAATCTCGCCGCGGTTCGCAATGAGTACCTTCTGAAACATTCGATTAGCTCTCTCCCGCCTCAGTCATTGATGACCATGCATTTGATCTCCGCTTCGGCGGCCTTCTCGTCACCGACCCAGGCGATGCCCTCGGCTACTGCCATCGGGCCGCGGCGCTTGGTGAAGGTGACCTCCAGACGAAGGGTATCGCCCGGCTTTGCCATTGCACGGAATTTCGCCTTGTCAATGCCGGTGTAGACCGCAGTCTTGCCCTTGAATTCGGGCAGAGACAGCAGCGCTACGCCGCCTGCCTGCGCGAGCGCCTCCAGACGGAACACCGCGGGCATGATCGGGTTGCCCGGAAAGTGGCCCTGGAAGAAGAACTCGTCGCCGGTCAGGTGCAGCGCACCGACTACATGGTTCTCGTCCATTTCGAGGATCTCGTCCACCAGAAGCATCGGCGGACGGTGCGGAAGGATCTCCATGATCTGTTCTTTGTTCAGCATATTATAATCCCTCTCCTTACAAAATGCAAGTAAAACACGCAATACAGCACTAATTATGCGGTAAAACCGCAATGCTTTGCATTGCGCATGAAATAGAAGCGCCTTGCGCTTCGTAAAAACCCGCGACATGTGCGGCGCAGCGCGAACGGCGTCGCGCAAGGTTAGCGCTGGGTTTTTACACCCCGACTCAGCCGTCTTGGGCGCTATCCTTGTGCGACTTCTTGGTCGCACTGCGCGCGGCGACATTCGGGTATCGAAAACAGGTTTCTACGGAACCTGTTTTGTATACAGGGGGCTTGTGAAGCCCCCTATAAGCGTCATTCGATTACGCAGAGCACCTGGTTGTATTCAACCATATCGCCCGGCTGTGCCATAATGCGGATGATCTTGCCGTCGCACGGTGCCTTGATCTCGTTCATGATCTTCATCGCCTCGATGATGCAGAGGGTATCACCCTCCTTCACCTGCTGACCGACCAGCACGAACGGCGGTTCGTCCGGAGACGGAGAAGAATAAAACGTGCCGACCAGCGGGCTCTTGACCTGCGTGCCTGCCGGAAGCTGCTCCTCTGCCGGAGTGGCCTCGGTGCTCTCTGCTGCGGGTGCTGCCGCCGGCGCCGCTGCGGGTGCCGCCGCTGCTACCGGTGCTGCAGCGATAACCGGAGCCGGTTCAGCTGCCTTGATCTTGATTTTTGCGTCATCCAGCTCGAGCTCGACCTCGCCCAGCTTCTTTGCAGCCAGCGCGTCCATCAGCTCGAGGGCAATGTCTTTCAGTTCTTTCATATCCATAGCTTGTTACACTTTCTTAATAAGGATGCAGGCGTTGTGACCGCCGAAGCCCAGCGAGTTCGAGATGGCAACGTTTACCGGCATCTCAACCGCCTTGTTCGGAGTGATATCCAGATCGCACTCCGGATCCGGCTCCTTGTAGCCGATAGTCGGCGGTACAATGCCCTCGCGGATTGCCATAACGCAGGCAATGGCCTCAACCGCAGCCGCGCCGCCCAGCAGATGGCCGGTCATGGACTTGGTGGAGGATACCTTCACGTTGTAAGCCTCCTCGCCAAACGCCTTCTTAATGGCAATGGTCTCATACTTTTCATTCAGCGGCGTGGAGGTGCCGTGCGCGTTGATATAGTCAACGTCAGCCGGGGTCAGACCGGCATCCTCAATGGCACCGCGGATAGCGTGTGCAGCCGCATCGCCGTCCGGAGACGGGCTGGTGATGTGGTAAGCGTCGCCGGAGGCACCGTAGCCTGCCACCTCTGCCAGAATGGTCGCGCCGCGCTGCTGTGCGTGCGTCAGGCTCTCGAGTACGAGACAGCCTGCGCCTTCGCCCATGACAAAGCCGGAACGGCGTGCGTCAAACGGGATGGAAGCCGCCGTCGGGTCCTCGCCCATGTGAACCGCCTTCATATTCTGGAAGCCTGCCATCGAGATCGGAATAATGCCGTTCTCGGTGCCGCCGCAGACAACAACGTCCTGATAGCCGTGGCGGATGGCGCGCATTGCCTCACCGATGGAGTGGTTGCCGGTCGCGCACGCGGAGACCGGGCAGAAATTCTCGCCCTTGAAGCCGAAGTGCATGGAGATATAAGCCGCTGCGATGTTGGCGATCATCTCCGGGATAGCGAACGGCGAAACGCGGCCGGGACCCTTTTCGAGCAGCTTCGGGACCTCCTGCTCTGCAACGTGCAGACCGCCTACGCCCGAGCCGAAGATAACGCCCGTGCGATAGGGATCGAAATTGCCTTCCTTGAGGCCTGCCTGCTCGACAGCCTGAACCGCTGCCGCCATTGCGTAATGCACATTTGCGTCTGCGCGGCGCGCCTCACGCTTCTCCATATACTGGGTCGGGTCGAAATTCTTGACCTCTGCACCCAGCTTTACCTTAAAATCGGATACATCAAACTTGGTGATGGGACCGATGCCGCACTTGCCGGTCTTGAGCGACTCCCAAAACGACGGCACATCGTTGCCGACCGGAGTGATGGCACCCATGCCGGTGATTACTACACGTTCCATATATTTGCTCCTTCATTCCAATATCACGCATTTATCTAATCGCAATTTTTATTCCACGCAGCAAAAAAGGTTTCACCGGATAATTCGGCAAGAGCAATTTGCGCAGGAATTTTGCGTTCTGATTAGGCGCGGGTTTGCAGCAATACTTTGTGTATTGCAAAAAGCGCAGCAGTGCGGCCGGAGCCTGCACAAGAAACTGCGGCCGGCATCAGAGCGGAAAATTACCGCAAAGTGCCGCAGGCGAATTGTCCGGTGATGCCTTAATAAAGTCCGCCGTCCGCGATGATCGTCTGGCCGGAAATATAGCTTGCAGCGTCGGAGGCCAGAAAGGCAACCACGCCTGCGATCTCCTCCGGCTTGCCGAAACGGCCGAGCGCAATCTGCTTCTTGGCGTTCTCGCGGATGTCCTCGGGCACCTTGTCGCTCATCTCGGTGGCGATCCAGCCCGGAGCGACTGCGTTTACTGTAATGCCGCGCGCACCCAGCTCCTTGGCGGCGGTCTTGGTCATGCCGACCATACCCGCCTTGGCAGCAGTGTAGTTGATCTGGCCGTAGTTTCCGGTGAACGCCGAAACCGAGGTGATGTTGATGATACGGCCCTGCTTGGCGCGCATCATCATCGCACCGCACAGGCTGAGCATGTTGAATGCGCCCTTGAGGTTGGTGCGGATAACGTCGTCGAACTGGTCCTCCTTCATGCGGACCATCAGACCGTCGCGGGTGATGCCCGCATTGTTGACGAGAACGAACGGTACGCCGATCTCTTCCTTAATTTCCTTAAGCGCGGTGCTGCAGGCGTCATAGTCCGCAACATCCCACTTCTTCACATAAGCGTTGACGCCGTGCGCGCGGCACTTCTCCGCCACAGCCTCAGCCTTTTCGACCGAGGACGCACAATTGATGAGGACGTCGAAGCCGTCCTGCGCCAGCTTTTCCGCGATTGCCGCGCCAATGCCGCGGGAACCGCCGGTTACGATTGCTAAGCTCATTGTTTACTCCATTCTATAGACAGGCAGGAGTGAGGAGTTTTCGCATCTCTTCACTCTCCGCTCTTATTCAAATCTCTTGTAAGCGTTCTTCAGAAGGTCCTCCGCCTGCGCGGTCATGCCCTTGAGGATCTCCTCGCACGGATGCAGCTCCTTGAGCATACCCGCAATCTGACCGGACATAAAGGTGCCCTCCTCATAGTTGCCGTCCTGCACAGCCTTGCGCAGCGAACCGGCGGTTGCCTTCTCAAGCTCCTCAAGGGAGGCATCGGTGTTCTGCTTCTCGAGCTCGAGGCACTTGCGCGCCATCGGGGTCTTGAGCGAACGCACCGGATGACCGGACGGACGACCGGTAACAACGGTCGAAATGTCGGTAGCCTTGAGGACGAGTTCCTTATACTTTTCCGAAATCTGGCACTCCGGCGTTGCAAGGAAGATCGTGCCGCACTGTACGCCTTCGGCGCCAAGCATCATGGCAGCTGCCATGCCGCGGCCGTCTGCAATGCCGCCTGCGGCGATGACCGGAATATCTACCGCGTCCACGACCTGCGGAACGAGCGGCATGGTGGTCAGCTCACCGATGTGGCCACCGCCTTCCATACCCTCTGCGATAACCGCATCTGCACCTGCGCGCTCCATGCGCTTTGCCAGTGCAACCGAAGCAACGACCGGCATAACCTTAATGCCTGCGTTCTTCCAATCCGCAATATACTTGCCCGGATTGCCTGCGCCGGTGGTCAGCACTTCGATCTTCTCGTCGATGGCCAGCTGCGCCAGATCGTCCGCATTCGGGGAGAGCAGCATGATGTTCATACCGAGCGGCTTGTCCGTGATGGCACGCGCCTTATGGATCTCCTCACGGATGTAATCGACCGGAGCCGCGCCGCCCGCGATAATGCCCAGACCGCCTGCCTTGGAAACCGCAGCAGCCAGATGGTGCTCCGCGATCCACGCCATCGCGCCCTGCACGATCGGATATTCGATACCGAGAAGTTCTGTGATCTTGGTTTTCATAGGTTTGTTCTCCCCTTTTTAATAGGTAGTAAATTATTATAACATATTTTAACGCAAATAATAGACAGCGTGCATATTTTAGACAATTTACCTTAAATTTGTCTAACAGATAATGCCGGACGGCTGCAAGAACCGTCCGGATTTATCCAATATTATAGTTTAATCACAAATGCGCCATAAGTCAAGCCTCCGCCGAAACCGGTGCAGACAATGGTCTGTCCCTCGTGCAGCAGGCCGTTCTTACGCATTTCGTTCAGGCAGATCGGCACGCTTGCCGACGAGGTATTACCGAAACGATCCATATTGACGTAAATTTTCTCCTTCGGCAGATGGTATCTGCGTGCAATAACATCCAGAATGCGCAGATTCGCCTGATGCGGCACCACCCAGTCGATTTCCTCTGCGGTGACGCCCGCCCGCTTGAGTGCGGTGTCGATCGCAAGCGGTACGGCTCTTGCGGTGAAGCGCACGACCGGTGCACCCTGCATTTTCAGGAAACGCGCCTTCGGGTCCACCGTGCGGTCGCCGGAAAGCGGATCCTCGACCGGCAGGGCTTCCATGTGCAGGTACTCTGCACCCGAGCCGTCTGCCGCGGTGAAGGTGGACAGAATGCCGACCGATTCGTCCTCGGTCGCCTGATAAACGGCCGCAGCGGCACCGTCGCCGAACAGAATGCAGGTCGAGCGGTCGGTGTAGTCCACAATGCGCGAAAGCGTTTCCGCCGAGACAACCAACACGGTCTTTGCCTTGCCGGATTTAATGTAGCTGTCCGCAATGTCGGTTGCAGAGACAAAGCCGGTGCAGGCGTTGTTGATGTCGAACGCGCCGACCTGACGCGCCCCCAGCTTGTCCTGCAGGATAGACGCCGTATTCGGCGTGTTGGTATCCGGCGAGCAGGTGCTAACGAGAATGAGGTCAAGCTCCTCTGCGGTGATGCCTGCGTCCGCGAGTGCGTCCTGTGCGGCACCGAGCGCCAGCTCCCATGTATGTGTATTCTTTGCGATGCGGCGCTCGCGCACACCGGTGCGCTGCACGATCCACTCATCGTTGGTATCGACCATTTTTTCTAGCATGGCGTTGGTCAGGACAAAATCCGGAATGCAGGCGCCCGTGCCGATCAGTTTACTGTTGATGATTTCCACGCTCCTAAAAAGTCCAAATCGCTCTCCCAAAAAGCGTGGAAAAGCGACAATAGTTAGATTGACAAAGTATTCTCCGACTATTATAATAAAAGCACAGTAAATTGTCAAGACAGACCGTTATTATTTAGCAACACTTTGTGTAAAGAATATCTATTAAAATACGGTGCTGTCAGCGTTTGATTATTATTTTGGAGGAACGAAACGTGAACTACGGTTTTGCATTTTTCCCGGGTCAGGGCGCACAGGCCCCCGGCATGGGCAAGGATCTTTATGAGAACTCGCAGGCTGCCAAGCTGGTTTTTGAGGAAGCAAGCGAAGGTGCCGGTCTGGATGTAGCCAAGCTGTGCTTTGAGAGCGACAAGGCAACGCTCTCCCGCACGGAGAACAGCCAGATCGCTATTTTCACCCATTCCATGGCAGCCTGGGCTGCACTGAAGGAAGCAGGCGTGGAATTCAAGGCAGCGGCAGGCTTCTCGCTCGGTGAATACACCGCACTGGCGGCTGCAGGCGTTGTTTCCCTCGCAGACGGCGTGAAGATCGTTTCCATGCGCGGCAAGCTGATGCAGCAGGCAGCGGACTCGATCGACGGCGGCATGGCGGCTATCCTCGGTCTGGAGGACAGCGTAATTGAAGAAGCCTGCGCGAAGGTGACCTCCGGCGTGGTCCGTCCGGTAAACTACAACTGCCCGGGTCAGCTGGTTATCGCAGGTGAAAAGGCGGCTCTCGCAGAGGCGATCGAAAACTGCAAGGCTGCCGGCGCACGCCGTGCGCTCCCGCTTGCGGTATCCGGTGCATTCCACACCCCGCTGATGGCAAAGGCTGCCGCAGAGCTGCGCGCTTACGTTGCGGACTTTACCTTCTCTGCACCGAAGATGGATATTTACTCCAACCTCGACGGCAAGGTTTACGACTGCTCCGACCTGCCGGCACATCTCGAGCAGCACATGATCTCTCCGGTTCGCTGGACGCAGCTGGTGAAGAACGGCATGGCTGCCGGTCTGACCTCGGCGTGCGAGATCGGTCCGGGCAAGACGCTGACCGGCTTTGCGGGCAAGATCAGCAAGGAACTGACCTGCAAGACCGTGCAGGATATGGCAGGCGTCGAAGCCGCCTGCCACTAAGGGGGACACGTGTCCCGAGGCAGTGGGATAAAAGTCAGGTACACGCCCTGACTTTTATAGAGAATTGAATGCGGCGCACTGCGGTGCGCCTGTCCTGCCTGTTTCGGCTTTGCCGAAATGCGGCAGGAGCTGCAAAAAAAATTGCACGCCCTGGGCGTGCTCTTTTTTTGCTGTGGAACGGTAAAATCAGCTTTATCCCAGAAAACCCAAATGCTCCAGCAGGATTTTGAGACCCATCAAAATCAGTACGATACCGCCGAACAGCTCTGCGCGGGACTTATACTTTGTGCCGAACACATGGCCGATCTTCACGCCGATGCACGACAGCACAAACGTGATTGCACCGATGAACGACACCGCCGGAACGATATCGACCTGCAGGAACGCAAACGTCACACCGACCGCAAGCGCGTCAATGCTCGTGGCAACCGCAAGCGGCAGCATGGTCATAAAGCGGAACGAATCGCTGACGCTTTCGTCATCGTGCTCGCGCGACTCGCGCACCATGTTTGCGCCAATAAGCCCCAGCAGCACAAAGGCGATCCAGTGATCAATGCTCGTGATGAGCGACTGAAAGCGCACGCCGAGTGCAAAGCCGATGAGCGGCATTAAAAGCTGAAAGCCGCCGAAATACAGTCCGCAGATGACCGCGTGCTTAGCCTTGAGCGTGCGCACGCTCAGTCCCTTGCAGACAGACACCGCGAACGCGTCCATCGACAGACCGACTGCGATCAAAAACAACTCCAGCAAACCCATTTTCTTGTCCTCCTCAGTCGTTTATCCGGCGGAAAACAGGCACAAAAAAAGACCCATCTGCCGCGTAGAACAGATAAGTCTCGTCATTTCATGCAAAACCAGAGGAGCGTCCTCCCCAGTATGTTGGCTCTGCCGCGCGGCGGAACGCTCCGCGCCGACTACTCCCTTATTGCGCTTTATGATAGCATATGCGCAGCCGAAAGTCAATATGCGGGCAAAATTGTTGCCCTATGCAAACCGAAAAGCCGATACGGAAACGGCGGCACAGGCTGTCCGGTGTGCCCGAACCGCGCAGGCGGTTCGCCCTGTCCGGGCGGGGAGCTTTGCCGTGAACCACAGCGGGGAATTGCCGCTACGCGCGGCAGGCGCACAAGAGGATAGACAACCTGCGGTTTTCCACCCTCTTGTGAATCTCCCCTTTTCCCTACTACCTTGGGTGCAGACGGTAGACTGCGTAAGCGTAGAAAAAAGAGAACGGCAGAGGATTTTTTCTTCCGCGTTGTATAACACCTATTCGCATTTCGGCTACCATACTGCTACACAGGCGATTTACTCCACGCAGGCGCGGCATAACAGTGCCGCGCAACATTTTTACCTGTGCCGATTATCCCAATCCTGCGGGTATAGCTGATTGGCACTCGCAACCGAGTTGCGCGGCACCGTCATGCCGCGCCTGCGGAAAGTAGCCGGTATGTGTAGCAGTAAAGTAGCCGAAATGCGAATATGCGGATACCACGCGGAAGAAAAATCCTCTGCCGTTCCCCTTTTTTCGCAGCGGTCACATGTCGGCAATCTGCGCCAGACCCTCCAAGGGAAAGGAGTGATTCATAAGAGGGTGGAAACCGCAGGTGTCTACCCTCTTATGCTCCCGCGGCGAGTGCCGCAATCCCCCGCTGTGCCACAGCGCACTCTTCGCCCAGAAACGGCGAACCGTTCACACGGTTCGGGCACACCGGAAAGTCTGTGCCGAGAAATCTTCGCTCGAAAAGCGCACGCCGATCAGCTCTCCTGACGTTTTCCCTTGTGCAATGCCGCAAAATGCGCTATACTTATTTTATATGACTTGAAAAAAGAGGTTACAACAATGAAACTCCAAACCAGACTGGCGGTGCTGGTGTGCAAGGCATCGGGCGCTGTCCTGCGCAGGCTGGGACGCGGCGGCACCAACCTGCCGGGCAAGCTGGCACTGAAAATTGATAAAAATATTCTGGGTGAGCTGTCGCGCGGCGTAAAGGTCACGGTCGTGACCGGCACGAACGGCAAGACCACCACCTCCCGCATGATCGAGCAGGCGTTCGCCGATGCGGGACTCAAATATTTCTCCAACAAGTCGGGTGCGAACCTGCTGACCGGCATCATCGCGGTATTTGCACAGCATTCCACGCTGTCCGGCAAATGCCCGTACACGCACGCGCTCATCGAGTGCGACGAGGCAGCCTTCCGCAAAACGAGCGAATACCTGCCGGTTGAATGTCTGGTCGTCAACAACATCTTCCGCGACCAGCTTGACCGCTACGGCGAAATTACGCACACGCTCAACGCCATCCGCGAGGGTATCACGCATGTGCCGAATGCAACGCTCTGCCTGAACGCGGACTGCTCGCTCACCGCTTCCCTTGCGGACAGCGTGCCGAACAAGATCGTCTGGTTCGGCGTGAATGTCCCGATTTACAAGGAGACCGCTCACGAGCTGTCCGACGCGCCGTACTGCATCCACTGCAAGACCGAATATGAGTACGATTACATCACCTACGGCCATCTCGGCGGCTTCCGCTGCCCGAAGTGCGGCTACCACCGCCAGACGCCGCAGGTCGCTGTCACCAAGGTGCTCGCCACCGGTGCGGACTCGTCCGACATCATACTGGACATCTTCGGTCACGAGCACGAGGTACACGTCAACCTGCCGGGCGGCTACAACATCTACAACGCCGCCGCAGAAGCCGCTGTCGCGCATGTTGTCGGCATTGACGAGCAGACCGCGGTCAGCGCGCTTTCTCAGTTCGAATGTGGCTTCGGCCGTGCCGAGCAGTTCAAGCTCGGTCAGGCGCAGGCGCGCATGATGCTGGTAAAGAATCCTGCCGGCTTCAATCAGGTCATCAACCTGATCGCGCACGATGAGGGCAATTACAAGCTGGCCTTCCTGCTCAACGACCGCTTCGCGGACGGCACGGACATCAGCTGGATCTGGGACGTTGACTTCGAGGCACTCGCCGACCAGCAGGTGCGCTTTACACGCGTACTGGTTTCCGGCGTGCGTGCGGATGATATGGCGCTGCGTCTCAAGTACGCAGGCTTTGCACCCGAGCGTATCGAGGTTATCCGCGAGTACGACAAGCTGCTGACCGAGATCGGCTCGGATGAGACACCGGCGTTCCTTATGCCGACGTACACCGCCATGTTCGACCTGCGCGGTGAGATCAGCAAACACACAGACGTCAAGGCGTTCTACGAATAAGGGGGGCAACTGCAATGGAACTGAATATCTGCCATCTTTACCCCGACATTCTCAATCTGTACGGTGACCGGGGCAACATTATCACGATGAAGCGCCGTCTGGAGAGCCGCGGCATCAGCGTCAATGTGGACGAGTGCTCGATCGGTCAGCCGCTCGATGTGGACAAGTACGACATTTTCTTCATCGGCGGCGGACAGGACTTCGAGCAGGAGGTGCTGCTACGCGACCTCGCCTCCGGCAAGGGCAAGGACATCTGCACCGCTGTTGATGAGGAGAAGGTGTTTCTCGCCATCTGCGGCGGCTACCAGATGCTCGGCCAGTATTACAAAACGTGGGACGGAGTGCAGCTCGACTTCATCGGCGCGATCAACGTGCACACCATCGGCGCGAAAGAGCGCATGATCGGCAACTACATGTACCGCACAACGCCCGAGAGCAGCGGCTCCATCGTGGTCGGCTTTGAGAATCACTCGGGCAAAACCTATCTCGGCGAGGACGTTGCGCCGCTCGGCATGATGATAAAGGGCTACGGCAACAACGGCGAGGACCAGACCGAGGGCGCACGCTACAACAATGTGTTCGCCACCTACTCGCACGGCTCCCTGCTGCCGAAGAATCCCGTGCTGTGCGACTTTATCCTGCAGACCGCGCTCGACCGCCGCTACGGCAAGACCGAGCCGCTCGTACCGCTCAACGATACTCTTGAGCTGAACGCGCACAATTATATGGAGCAGCGTCTGAGCAAATAACCTGATAAAAGTTACAGAAAAAGGCATGATTTGGAGTCATGCCTTTTCTATTTGTCTCTCTGCGGAAAATATGTTAAAATATTATCAAGAGAAGATCGGGAGCAGCTCCCGACAGAAAAGGAAACGAGGAGGCACATCACATGAAAAGGAGAATGATCGCAGCAGCACTGGCATGCCTTGCCTGCACAGCAGGACTAAGCGCCTGCGGCGGCTCGGCAAGTGCAGAGAATGTATACCGCATTGCGGTAATTATCAAGCATACAGACGAACACTTCAAAAAAGTCATGGCGGGCGCGGAAGCCTGCGCCAGCGAGCACCCGAATGTAGAGATCGACATCCAGTCGCCCACCTCGGCGACCGCCTACGACGAGCAGCTGAACATGGTCGAGACCGTGCTCCACAACGACGGTATAGACGCCGTTGTCCTTGCACCGCTGCAGTCCAGCTCGGCGGCTGCGCTGGCGGAAACCGCAGACAAGCCGATCATCGCACTGGATACAGATTTCACCTCGGATAAAAAGCTGTCCTTTGTCGGCACCGGCAACGAAGCAGCCGCTCAGGCCGGCGGCGCGGTCGCTATGGAAAAGGCAAAGGCGAACGGCGCGGACAAGCCGCAGGCTGTCATCCTGACCGGCGCACAGGGCGACGAGACGCATGAAGCCCGTCTGCGCGGCTACCGCAGCGCCGTGGAGCAGGCGGGCGGCACTGTGCTCGAGGTGCAGTACTGCGACGCGCAGCCCGACCGTGCGGCAGCCGCGATGGAGGCTGTCATGCAGAAGTATCCGCAGGGGGTGGACGCGCTGCTCGTTACCAGCGATGATATGGCGCTTGCGGCCATCAAGTGCATCTGGGATAACAACAGCGCCGCCTACCGGAAAACCGTTATCTGCGGCTTTGACGGCAATCAGGCTGCGGTGGAAGCGCTCGACCGCGGTGAGCTGACTGTCGATATTGCCCAGCAGGGCTATGAAATGGGCTACAGGGCCGTCGAGGCCGCTTTGGACGCACTCGAGGGCAAATCCGTTGAATCGGTGATCGACTCGGGTTCCGAGGTCATCACAGCGGACAATATCGACGCATACATTGCCGACTGCAGGGAAAAAGGCTTATGGAAATAAACAAAAGAGGAAGTTTCAGCTGAAACTTCCTCTTTTTTCGCGTTAAAAGCCTTCTCGATGCACCAACTGATACAGCAGCGCATTGACAATGGACGCGGCTACATTCGAGCCGCCCTTGCGGCCTCGTGCGATGATATACGGCGTGTCCCCGCCGATGAACAGCTCCTTCGCCTCGACCACGTTGACAAATCCGACCGGCACGCCGATGACGAGCGCAGGCGCGACAATGCCTTCCTCAATCAACTCATGCAGACGGATAAGCGCAGTCGGCGCATTGCCGATGGCGAAGATGAGCGGGCCTTCCAATTTGGCGGCGTGCTCCATCGAAACGACCGCCCGCGTGACACCGCGAGCCTTGGCCTCGCTTGCCACCTGCTCATCCGCCATCAGGCAGACCGCCTTTCCGCCGAGCTTTGCCAGCGTCGCCTTGTTCACCCCGGAGAGCGCCATATTGGTATCGGTAACCACCGTCGCCCCTGCCGCAAGTGCGGCTTTTGCCTTTTCGATCACGTCCGGCGAAAACGCAAGGCTGTCCGCGTAGTCAAAATCCGCCGTGGTGTGGATGACGCGCTTGACTACCTCGGCGATGCCCGCCGGAAACGTGCGCTCGCCCAGCTCGGCGGTGATGATTTCAAACGACCGCTTTTCAATGTCCTGCGGCTTCATGTATCCATTCAAAATTCGATTCCCTCCCGCGCAGCGATGCCCTTTTCAAACGGGTGCCGCTGCATTTTCATTTCTGTAATGTAGTCCGCGTGTGCCTGCAGCGCTTCGGACGGACCCCGTCCGGTCAGTACGACCTCGAGCGTTTCCGGCTTGGTCTCAAGGAATTTTACGACCGTTTTCTCATCCAGAAAGCCGCACGAGATTGCCGCGCAGACCTCATCCAGCACGAGCAGCCGCGCGTGCTCCCGCACAGCAAAGCCGGTTGCCGCATCGAAGGTGCGGGTGAGCGCGTCCGCTGTCTCCCGCTTCTCCGCCTCCGTCATGCGGAAGGAGAACTTGCCGACCGGATTTGCCGCCATCACGGTCACTTCGGGCAATTTCGCCAGCACGCGGCACTCGCCCGAAGTCCCATCCTTGAGAAACTGCGCGAACACGACCTTGTTTCCGCGTCCGGCGCAGCGCACCGCCAGTCCGACCGCCGCCGTGGTTTTACCCTTGCCGTCACCGCAGTACAGGTGAATAAGTCCTGTCATGCTTTTCCCTCCATTATACGGTAAATCCACTCCATATCGAGCGATTTTCGCACCGAATCCGCCAGTTTGTCGTACTGCTGCTCCTTGTAGGCGTGTGTGTCGAGCGCTTCACCGGTGAGCGTCACACCCTTCTTTTGCGCCAGTGCCTGCGCCGTCCGCAGCGCCGCCTCCGGCGCATCGAACACGCCGTGCAGATAGGTGCCGAAGGCGTTTTCCGTCTGACAGCCGTCCTCGATTTCGCCTTCCCTGCGAAGCAATCGAACGAGCGGCTTTGCACTCGCGCCGCGCACAGTTTCACCCATGTGAATCTCATAGCCCTCGACCGCCAGACCGCTCAAATCGGACAGCACGCCGTCAATCTCAAGCAGCGTGCCGCGCGTCTGCGTCGTGGTCTTGCTCGGGCGGAACACCGTGTCGATCGGCAGCAGCTTCATGCCGCGCAGACTGCCGCCGCCCTCGGTATTGTCCGGGTCGGAGACCGTGCGTCCCATCATCTGGTAGCCGCCGCAGATACCGAAAACCGGTGTGCCTGCCGCGTGCGCCTTGAGAATCTGCGCCTCCATGCCGCTCTCGCGCAGCCAGCGCAGGTCTGCCAGCGTGGACTTGGTGCCCGGCAGGATAATCAGGTCGGCTCCGGCAAGCTGTGCCGGTTTGTCCGTGTACGCGACGCTCACGCCGGATACACGAGAAAGTGCGGAAAAATCCGTAAAATTGGAAAGACGCGGCAGCTTTACCACCGCAATGTTCACCAGTGCGGGAGCAGCCTTTGCGTCCAGACGCTCGGACAGGCTGTCCTCATCGTCGATGTCAAAATGACCGTACGGCACCACGCCGATGACCGGCTTGCCGGTCAAATCCTCGAGCTGCGTCAGACCCGGCCGCAGAATCTCCACGTCACCGCGGAATTTGTTGATGATGAGACCGCGAATCCGCGCCTGCTCGTCCTCCTCGAGCAGCTTGACTGTGCCGTACAGCGACGCGAACACACCGCCGCGGTCAATGTCGCCGACCAGCAGAACGGGTGCATCCACCAGCTTCGCCAGACCCATATTTACAATATCATCCTGCTTGAGATTGATCTCCGCCGGACTGCCCGCACCCTCGATCACGATGATGTCATTCTCGGCGGCAAGGCTGTCAAATGCGTCCTTGATCATGGGCAAAAGCGCCTTTTTGTGCCCCCAATATTCGCGCGCGGTGCGGTTTCCCTGCGCCTCGCCCATGATGATGACCTGCGAGCCAACGTCGCTTGTCGGCTTGAGCAGGATCGGGTTCATACGCACATCGGGTGCGATGCCCGCCGCCTCGGCCTGCACGACCTGCGCGCGGCCCATCTCCCTGCCGTCCGCCGTGATGAACGAATTGAGCGCCATGTTCTGTGACTTGAACGGCGCAACGCGGTAGCCATCCTGCCGGAAAATCCGGCACAGAGCCGCGCAGAGAAGGCTTTTGCCTGCATTCGAGCACGTTCCCTGTATCATGATTGTCTTTGCCATTTTACACCTCACATTGGGTATAATTAGTAATGATTTGCAGTAACCGCTCACTCGCTTCTCTCGTTTTTACGGCAACGCGATAGTATCCCGCCGAAAGTCCGCGATAATTATCGCAGTTTCGTATCATTATGCCGTGTTCAGCGAGTTTCTTGTGCAATCCGGTATCGTTTGAGCGGAACAGCAGGAAGTTGGCCTCGCCCGGAAAGACGGTCAGTCCGCAGGCTGCAAGTCCGTCGGATAAAAACCTGCGTTCCTCGGCAATGCGTTTGGCGGTTTCAGTGGCCCAGTCCGGCTCGTTTGCCGCCGCGACGGCGCACGCCTGCGCGATGACCGACACGTTCCACGGCTGTCCGGCATGGTATAATTTCTCAATCAGCGCCGCATCCGCCGTCATGCACCAGCCGAAGCGCACACCGGGCACGGCGTACATTTTCGTGTACGCGCGCAGAATGATCAGACCGGGATTGGATTCCAGCAGGTCTTTCCGTGTGTGCCGCTCTGCGTCTGTCAGGAAGTCGTTGAAGCACTCGTCTACAACCAGTTTTACGCCGTTTTCTGTACATTTCCGGACGATTTCCCGCAGAAGCTCTGGCTTAACGGTTCGCCCGGTCGGATTGTTCGGATTGCAGAGATACACCGCATCCAAATCCGGTGAAATCTCGTCCAAAATGCGCTCCGTGAGCGCAAAACCGTCCGTTTCCCGCAGATTATGCACCCGAATCTCCGCACCTGAGAGCGTGCGCTCGTACTCCGCAAAGGTCGGTGCGGTGAGAAGTACCTTGCGCGGTTTCAGCACCGCCGCAAGACGGTCAAGCACATCCGCCGCACCGTTGCCGCAGTACAGAAAATCCGGATTGACGCCTTCTCTCGCACCAATCGCCTGCCGCGCGGCGCGGCAAAACGGGTCGGGATACTGCGTGCAGTTATCCACAGCCCTGTGCATGGCCGCGCGTACCGCGTCCGGTATGCCGAACGGATTGATGTTCGCGGACAGGTCGAGCGGCGCGAAGCCGTGGCGGTCGATGTAGGTTTGGATGTCGCCGCCGTGGACATAGGTTGGCAATGTTGTCACCCTTTCAAATACGAATTTTCTCTCTCGCACAGCGTCCTAACTTTTTACGATCAGGCGGATTGCACAGCACAGCACCAGCGCAAACACGCTTGCCGCCGTCATCAGATCGACCGCTGCGAGAATATCCGTGCGGTCTACGCGGCGGATCGGATCACCGAAGGCGGCCTTTTTAACGACTTTGCCGAAGTAGCTGGCATCGCCGCCGAGCTGGATGTGCAGTGCGCCCGCGCACACAGACTCGGTCTGACCGGCGTTCGGACTTTTGTGCTTATTGCGGTCTCGGCGATAAATCCGCAGCGCATTTCGGTTATCGAGATGCAGCATTCCGGCACCGGCGATCATGCACAGTGCGGACAGTCTGGCAGGGATAAAGTTGAAAAAATCGTCCATTTTTGCCGAAAACTTGCCGAAATACTCGTATTTATCGTTATGATAGCCGACCATGGAATCCAGCGTGTTGACCGCCTTGTACAGCATGCCGAGCGGCGCTCCGCCGATGAGCATGAACACGAGCGGCGAGACCACACCGTCCGTCAGGTTTTCAGCCACGGTCTCAACAGCGGCCTTGACAACGCCCTCCTCGGACAGCTCTGCGGTGTCGCGGCCGACGTACCACGCGATGGCCTTGCGGCCCTCCGCAAGCGACTGCTTGATCGCGCCGTAGACATGGCAGCCGGCGTCTGCGAGGCTTTTTCGTGCAAAAATCATCCAGCAGAGCAGTGTTTCGGCGGCAAAACCGAGCCAGAAGTTCACATGATACAGCCAGCGCAAAAGGAAAAACGGCACGGCAAAGCTCATACCGCAGGTGATGAGCCAGAGTAAAATTCCGGCGAATGTCAGTGACGCAGGCGTTGCGGGAAAGATGCGGCGCAGAACTTTTTCGGTTCCTGAGATGAGTTTTCCGACCGCACATACCGGATGCGGCAATTTTTTCGGGTCTCCGAGCAGCCAGTCGAGCGCGAAGCCGAGCAGCACGGCAAGGGTTATCGTCATGGTTGTTCTCCTTTGATGAATTGCGGCACGCCTGCGATCACGCGCACGACTGCATCTGCTTTCTGTGCCAAAGCACAGCACAGACGACCAACCGTTTCACGCCAGTTTTCGTCCGCACGGTCGATGGGAACGATGCCGCAGCCGATCTCATCGCAGGTGATAACGTGTCCGCACAGCGTATCTGCGAGCGACAGCGGGTCTTTGCCTTCCTTCAGCATTTTTCGCACGATTTCGTGCAGATTTTCAATTCTCGGCAGGTCTGCATACAGGTTTTCGGCAACTTTTCGTTTCCCCTGATATGCGCCGCCAATGATGAGCACGGTCATAAAATCAGCCCTCCAATCGCTGCTGCCGCAAGCGTGATCAGTTCCGACAGCGAGATGCAGAATCCCGCCAAGTCTCCGGTGACACCGCCGAACACACGGCGGCTTATGTGCTCATGCACAGCATACCACGCAACGAGCACGATAACGAGCACTTTCGCCGCAGCAAGCGCGTGCGGCACGCGGTATATCCACAATCCGAGAAACACCGCAAACAGAACGAATTCAGCAACTAACATGCGCGATACCGCGCGTTTATCGCTGTTTTCCGCAAAGATATGTGCAAGTCCGCTGTCTTTCGCGCACGGTGACGCAACCACCTTGTGGCCGCCCATTGCCCGTGCGAAAGCAAATCCTGTGCATGCCAGCGGAAGAAGCACAGGCCGGTCGTAAATCTGGGCAAAACACCCGACCTCGGCCAGCAGGAATGCCATCAGCCAGAGCGGCCCAAACGCGCCAACGTGCGGGTCCTTGAGGATGGCCAGCCGCTTTTCCCGGTCGCCGAACGAGCACAGCGCGTCGCAGGTGTCGCACAGGCCGTCCAGATGAATGCCGCCGGACACTGCCAGAGGAATCAGCGCTGCGATCACAGCGTAAAACACGCCTGCCGCGCCGAAATGCACGCAAAATACGAACCAGAACCACTCTATCGCACCGATCAGCACACCGATCAGCGGCAGGAAGCCAAGTGCCCACCGCATGGTCTGTTTTTCCCAGTTCACCTGCGGAACAGGTATCGCAGAGTACATTGAGAACGCGACCAAAAGTCCGCTGATTACACTTTTCACGGCTGTTTTCCCTCCTTTACCGGCAGTAAAATTCCGCATACCGATTCATATACCGCGTCTGCTTTCCCAGTTAATTTCTGGTGCAGTTCTCCCAAAATCCGAATATACTGCATGGTCTCCGGCGGGTACGGCACGCCGTCCGCAAAGATTTCGTTGGAAACGATAACCAGCGTTTCACAGTATTTTTGCAGATTATCCACGCCTGCAACAATGCTGTCGAACGCCGATCCTGCGCCTGCGCCTTCCGGCGCAAACAGCTCGTTTGCCAGCAGATTGCCCAAATCCTCGAGCAAAATTCCGTCGTATTGCTGAGAGAGCCTGAGATTCGCTAAATCAAGTGTTCTCTCCACCGTAGCGAACCCCTTTCCCGCACGAAGCGCCCGATGCCGTGCAATCCGCGCCTCTGCAGACTTGCCGAACGGCTGCATGGTCGCCAGATATAATCGACTCTGTGCTTTTTCACACAACAGCCGTTCCGCGTGCTCCGACTTGCCCGAAGCCGCTCCGCCGGTCACTAAAATCAGCATTTTCGCTCCCCTTTCTTAATTAGACTTGCAATCCGCTCTGATTTTCGATACAATAACTTTATCCGAGTAAGTTGAGGTAAGGAAAAATGGAGCTGCATTACGATATCACCAAACAGGATTTCATTGATTTTAATTTGAATTATTACAACAATAATGCGATTGTTCAACGCAGCATTCGCACCATGAGAATCGCCACTGCGGCTATTGTCATTCTCGGCGGCAGTGCGCTCATGTACTGGCTGCATACGCTCACGCCGGTTTCCATCGCGGTTTACGTTGCGCTCGCTGCCGTCTGCTTCTGGGGCACACCGCGCTATATGCGTCATAAAATGATCAAAAATATCGAGAAAATCCTCAAGAACGCAAAGAACAAACAGCTTTGCGGACCGAAAACGCTCACGCTGCGCGAAAGCGAATTCGAGCTGTCCGGCGAGAACGAAGATACCGTTTACCAGTATTCGGCCGTTCAGCGCACCGCAACCGATGACAAGCATTATTATATTTTTGTTGATGAATTCTCCGCGGTCATCGTGCCGTTCTCAGCGTTTGAAAACGATGCGCAAAAGCAGGAGTTCTACAACAAAATCACCGCAAATATCGCGGATGAAGCTCTGAAATGCTAAGAATTTGAACCGTAAGCACCGAGTTAACGCTCGGTGCTTTTTGCTGCACGCAGTATTCCTGTAAAGAATGCGGGCAGATCGCATTTATCGGCGTTACACACAATATTTATATAAAAATTTGTGCTATCTGTCAGACAAACAACTACTTTTGCGGCTGATATGCCTCTATTCCAATGTCCGCGAAGCTCACCATTTCCCGATATGGCGCCAGTGCCAGGTCCAAAAGCGCCACGCCTGCCGCCGCGCCTGTCCCCTCCCCGAGGTGCATGCCCGCCGTCAGGAACGGCCGCTTACCGAGTGCATCGAGCAGCAAAATGCTCGCCGGTTCGTCCGATCTGTGCGCGGCAACCATAAAATGCACAGACTGCGGGCACAATCGCACCGCGAGAAGCGCCGCCGCACACGAAATCACGCCGTCCAGCACGACCGGAATGCGCTGCGCCGCCGCACCCAAATACAGACCGCACAGACCCGCGATGTCCAAACCGCCGACCTTGTGCAGCACGTCGATCGAGTCATTCGAGTCGGGTTTGTGAAGCGCCAGCGCCGCCTCGATCACCGCGATTTTCCGCTCCAGACCGGCCGTTGACAGACCCGCTCCGCGTCCTGTGACCGCCGCAGCCTCCGCGCCGGTGAGCGCCGCCGTGACTGCCGCGCTCGTAGTCGTGTTTCCGATGCCCATTTCGCCGCCAATAAGCAACGAATATCCCTTTTCAGCACACATTTCCGCCATTTTAATACCGATTTCGACCGCTTCGAGCGCCTCTTTCCGCGTCATGGCAGGCTCATGCGCAAAGTTTGCAGTTCCGCGCCGAACGGAAAATTGCAGTACTTTTTCGCTCTTTATCGGCTGTGCAACACCTATATCGACCGGAAACACGTCCATTCCGAGCTGTTTTGCCATTAGACACACGGTGGACTCGCCGCGGCCCATATTTTCCGCGACCGTTGCTGTCACCTCCTGCCCGCACTGCGTCACGCCCTCGGCGACCACGCCGTTGTCCGCGCAGAAAACTACCGCCGCACGTCTGGAAATATCCGGCACCGGCTGACCGAGAATACCTGCAAGCTGCACGATCGCGTCCTGCAGAAGCCCCAGTCCGCCGAGCGGCATGGCAATATTTGCAAAGCGGTTTTGCGCCGCCGTCATGCTTTTCTCATCCAGCGGCCGGATGGCAGAAATAGTCTGTTCAAGTGTCATTTTCCGCTCCTTTCTGCACATTTTCGGACAAAATTCGCTGCAATTTCAGTTTTCGCACGGAAATACAAATGCGGAAATCCTGCATAGAGCGTATCTGATGCAAAGCCGCAGTCCCACGCGCGCCCGTTTGGCTTGACCGCATGAAAATCTGTGCCATTATCCACAGCCTGTGCATAATGAAACTCGTGCACAGGAAATTGTCCACCGGCTTCGCACAGCAGGTTATCACTGTTTGCCGTGAGCATGACATAGCCGAACGGCTGCAGCCTGCCCGTCATGTACGCCGAAGTCGGCAGCACACCTGCCATTTCCGCGCCGTCGAGCGACTGCATCAGATAAAGAAATCCGCCGCATTCTGCAACCGTCGGCAAACCGTTTTGAATCGCTTTTTTGATAGAATTCCGCATGATTTCATTCTCTGAAAGCCGTTTTTCATACAATTCCGGATATCCGCCGCCGAGATACAGGCCATCGATATTCTCCGGCAGCCGCTCGTCTGTGAGCGGCGAAAACGGCACAAGCTCTGCCCCCAGCTCGCGCAGCACATCGAAGTTATCCTCATAATAGAAGCAGAATGCGCGGTCCTTCGCTACCGCGATCCGCACCGGAAAATCGGTCACACGAGCGAGCGATATGTGCGTATCGGTCAGCGGTTTCGCCGTCTGTGCTAATGCACACAATGCGTGGAGGTCAATGCCCTCCTCTGCCGCATCCGCGAGCCGATCAATTTTTTCACGCAGGTCGGACAGCTCGTCCGCCGTCACCAGACCGAGGTGGCGGTCAGGTATTTCGGCCTCCGGAACCGGCGGCAAAAAGCCGAGCACAGGCAGCCCCGCTTTCTCTGCGATTTGTTTGTAAAACGAGTACATTCCCGCCGAAACGCCGTTCAAAATCACTCCTGCGAGCGTATTTTCCGCAAATGTGCGGAACCCGTGAATCTGTGCCGCAAGCGACAGCGACTGCCCCTTAGGCCGCACGATCAGCACCGCAGGCGTGCCGGTTGCGCGAGCCAGATGTGCCGCCGAAGCCGTATCCGTCGTACCGGAAACGCCGTCGTAAAAGCCCATGACGCCCTCGATCACGCCGAGACCGTCCGGCTGGATATGCCGCGCAAGCTGACTGCGAATACCGACCTCGTCCTCGAAAAACAGGTCTAAATTGCGGCTCGGAACGCCCAAAACCGCCGTGTGGAACATCGGGTCGATGTAGTCCGGACCGCACTTGAACGCGCTGAGTGTTACGCCGCGGCGCTGCAGCGCCCGCAGAATCGCGGTCGTGACCGTCGTCTTGCCGCAGCCGCTGCCGGTGCCCGCAAGCAGCAGTCTTGATGCATTATTTTGTGTCATTTGCGGCCCTCCCGGACAGAATAAACACCGGATTGTTCGCAGTCAGCATGGTGTACGCGCCGACCGGCTTGCCGCGCGTGGCCGCCAGCTGTGTGACCTCGATGTCAGTAAATCCCAATTCTTTCAAAGCCGTCTGCGCCGCAAATAACGTCTCGAGCGCAATCGCGTTCACAACCACGCGAACTTCCGGATTTTTCTTCTTAGCAAGTGCCAGAATCTCCCGCATTCTGCCGCCGCTCCCGCCGACGAACACGCAGTCCGGTGCCGGAAGGTCCTCCAGCGCCTCCGGCGCAAATCCTTCAACGATTTTTACATTGTATCCGCCGAGTTTTGTGCGGTTTTCACGCAAGAGCGCGACCGCTTCCGGCTTTCGCTCGACGGCATAAACCGTGCCGTCGCCGGCCTTGCGCGCCAGCTCGAGCGTGACCGCACCGGTGCCCGCACCCACGTCCCAAACCGTGTCGGTCGGTCGGACAGTCAGGCGGTTCACCGACACCCACCGGACCTCTTCCTTGGTCATCGGCACCTTTCCGCGCGTGAGCATTTCATCTCGAATCGGTTCGTTTTTGTTCGCCGCACGCGGGTTTTCGAGCAGCAGAACCGCTAAATCCGAGCACGAAAGCTGCGCGATCTCCGCGGCTGTGCCGTGCACAATCCGCTCATTTTCCGCGCCGAGATTTTCCCCGAGATGAACGGGCAGCGCGCCCAATCCCGCGTCCATAAGGCTGCTGCAAACCGCCTGCGCGTTGTTTTCACCGCCGGTCAGCGCAAATGTTGCCGTATGGTAACTTACGGCACCGAGAATATTTCCTGCGCGACCGTGCAGGCTCTTAAAACACAGATTTTCGTAGGAAATGCCGCATTTCGCGCACATATACTGCATGCTTGACAATCCCGGCACGAGTGTTACCCCGCCGTACGGCAGGAGCCGCTCGCGCAGCTTTCCGGCCGCGCTGAAGAATCCTACGTCGCCGGAAACCAGCAGCGCCGTGTGCCGGGCATTACCGGAAATTGCCCGCTCAGCCAGCTCTGAGAACGCGCAGACCTCCGCCTTGGGCGACAGCGATGCGAGCCGTTTTGTGGCAAATACTTCCTCTGCGGCTGTAAGTGTGCGGACGGCTTCGCCGGTCAGCGTGTCCGCCGTGCCCATGCCTGCGCCGATGACGAAAAATTCTCGCTGCTGCTTTTCGTTCCGTAAACCGAGCAATTCCGTCAAAAATTCCTGCATCTGCGCCTGATTTTTGCCGTTTTCCATACGCGGACGCGCAATGACCAGTACCTTTGCACCGACCTCCTCGGCTGCCGCGACCTTCTCCGCAAAGCCGCCGGACACGCCAGTATCCTTGGTCACGAGGATTTTTGCGCCGGTCTCGCGCAGCAGCGCCGCGTTCATCGCCTGCGAAAACGGACCTTGCATGGCGATGATGTGCGCGCCCGGGAAGCCGAGTGCGGCGCACTTTTCGAGCACCGAAGCGGTCGGCAGCACGCGCGGGAACAGCCGCGTTTGGAAGTCCTGCACCGCCGTGTACGCTTCCAGTTCTTTACTTCCTGTGGTGAGCAGGACCGCGCCCTCGTGCGCGTTCAGCCAGTCCACTGCGGCGGCTGTGTCCAGCACGATTTCGCAGTTCTGATAAGGCAGAGCAGGCCGCAGCAGCCGCTCGTAGCGTGCGTCCGATTTCGCACAGGCCGCCCGCAGATTGTCGGTCACAGCCGCTGCATACGGATGCGTTGCGTCGATGAGCAGCGCATCCGAGGTCAATCGCTTTTCCATCTCCCGCTCATCCAAGCGGCCCTCGTGAACCGTGATTCCCGCCATCGGCTCCATCACCGCCGCACCATACTCTGTGGCAACGAAAACATCTGCCTGCACGCTGTTTTTCGACAAAAACCGGCACAAATCGTGTCCTTCTGTCGTACCGGAGAAAATCATCAGCTTCATACGCCGCGATACCCCCTCGGTGTGACCATGCGGCCGTCCATCACGCGCGTACGGCTGTTTCCGACAAACACGGTGGTCAGCATATCGACCTGTGTATCACGCAGCTCACCGAGCGTTGTAAGCGTGCAGCTTTCGCCTTCTCGGCCAATGCTGCGCACCAGACCGCAGACGGTTTCCGGCGGTACAATCTCCAGCAGAATATCGCAGGCACGGCGCAGATGGTCGGTGCGTTTTTTGCTCGACGGATTGTACAGCACGATGCAGAAATCGCCAGCCGCTGCGCCGCGCAGACGCTGCTCGATCTTGTCCCACGGCGTGAGCAGGTCGGACAGGCTGATGCACGCAAAGTCACACGTCAGCGGCGAGCCGAGCACGGCGCCGCCCGAGCAGGCCGCCGTGATGCCCGGAATGACCTCGACCTCGAGGTTCGGCTCGTGCTCGCAAAGCTCGAGCAGCAGGCCGGCCATGCCGTACACACCCGCATCTCCCGAAGACACGACCGCGACCGTTTTGCCCTGTTTTGCCGCCTCAACCGCCGCTTTGCAGCGCAAAACCTCGCGCGTCATGCCGGATTCGATGCGCTCCTTGCCCGAAATGAGGTTCTCGATCAAATCGAGGTACAGGCCGTAGCCTGCCACACAGTCACATTTTTCCAGAGCACGCACTGCGCGCAGTGTCATCTGCTCCTCGCCGCCCGGCCCGATGCCGATGCAATACAGCTTCATGCTTCACTCTCCCGTTCTTCAAACGTCACGCGCCAGTCCGGCACGGCGACAGCCGCCGTTACGCCGTTCTGCGCGAATTTGTGCAAGATAAGTGTGCCGTTCTGTGCCGCGCACACAGCCGCGCGTTCGCACACATTATCGACGCCGACGGTCTGCTGCACGAACGCCGACCGGCTGAATTCGCCTTGTGCGTCGTGCAGCTGCTCGGCCGTAAAGGTGCGGAACGGCAGTCCGTGCTTTTCGCAAAACAGCAGCAAACCCGGCTCATTCTGCTTGATATCAATGCTCACCGCGCCGCAAATCGCCTGCCAGGGCAACTTTTTCGATGCAAGCGCCGCCTGAACCGTCTGCTCGATGGCATCCGCGCTCGTGCCCTTGCGGCAGCCAATGCCGAGATACGCAATCCGCGGCACGAGATGCAGCGTATGTGCAAACGGCTGTGCGTCTGTGCGGAATCCAATCGTGAACCCGCTTTCCGCGTCTTTTTTAAGGTCAATGTGGGCGGGCAGCAGCCCGTCTACCGGAAAATCCGAGCGAACGCCCACGGTTTCCCCCCTGAGCAGCGCACCGGATACATATTTAATATGTTCCGGCTCCAGAACTGCACAGCTGTGTGCTTTTGCCCAAGTGTCCACGGCGAACACCTGCCGTCCGTCTGTCGCGGTGGTGAGCACCGGCACAGCCTGCAGACCTTGCGCAAGTATTTCTGCAATCTCGTTGGCACCGCCCAGATGTCCGGACAGGAGCGGAATCACGAACTTTCCCTGCTCGTCAATGACGATTACCGCCGGATCATAGGCTTTTCCCATCAAATACGGCGCCACTGCGCGTACCGCGATTCCGGTCGCGCCCACGAACACGATCAGGTCGCAATCGACCATTGCCTGCTGCGCAAAGCGTTTCAAGCTCGTGCCCGAGAGCGACGCATCCGCCGTCCGCGCGTACCGCTCACACCGGAAATCCGGCAGGAGTTTTACCGCCTTTTGCACAGTCTGTGCGCCGCACAGGGTAAAGGATACAAATTTTGCGTGCTTCATCGGCTTGCCTCACGAAATTCAGTCGTAAAGGTCGGGTCGTACAGCTTGGAGCGCTCGTACTCGGTGCCGAGGAACCCGCCCACCGTGATGAGCGCGGTCTTGGTAATGCCCTCTCGCGCACCGGCTTCGGCGAGGTCTGCGACCGTTGTCCGCACGACCTTTTCGTCCGGCCAGGTGGCCTTGTACACGATGGCCGCAGGCGTATCCGGCGCATAGCCGCCCGCGATCAGCCGCTCGGACAGGCGCGCCAGCTGACCCGCCGACAGGAAGATGACCATGGTGGCTCCGTGTGCCGCGAACGACTCGATCTGCTCCTTTTCGGGCACGGGCGTGCGGCCCTCCATGCGCGTCAGGATGACCGACTGGCTCACGTTCGGCAGTGTGTACTCGGCTTTGAGTGCCGCTGCCGCGCCGCAGAACGAGGACACGCCCGGGCAGACCTCATACGCCAGACCGAGCCTGTCCAGCTCGTCCATCTGCTCTCTATGCGCACCGTACACGCACGGGTCGCCGGTGTGCAGACGCACGACCGTTTTGCCCGCTTTCGCGGCAGGCGCCATCACGGCGATGACCTCCTCGAGCGTCATCTTCGCGCTGTTATACACCTCGCATCCGTCCTTTTTGTAGTCCAAAAGCGCCGGATTGACCAGCGAACCGGCGTAAACGATCACATCTGCCTCGCTCAGCAGACGTGCGCCGCGTACCGTGATCAGGTCGGGCGCACCCGAGCCTGCACCCACAAAATAGATCATTCGCTTTGCTCCTTTACCAATATAATAGAGAAATAGCCGCTCGGCTGTTCAAGCGCATCTAAATCTTCGATCAGCCGCTGACCGTCCATGCCAACGCGTTCGATCAGCACCGCGCTGCCAAGTTCGCCGCGCTGCCGGAGCAGTTCGCGCACCTCCAATACACTCTTTCCTGTCTTCATCAGCACCCTGCTGCCGGAGAGAGAAAGTCCCTCCTCTGCCCTGCCGTGCGTGACCGGAATGACGTGCAGCATTTCCCCGTCCTCGCACAGAGCGCGGCCCATGGCGGCAGCTGCGGCACAGAAGGACGGCACGCCGGGCACCAGCTCGGCAGCATAGCCGCGAGCGGCAACACGCTTGTGTACATACCAGTATGTGGAATATACCGTCGGGTCACCGAGCGTGAGAAACACCACGGTTTTGCCCTCGTCGAGCAGCGCACAGAGCGCGTCTGCCGCCGCGTCGTGGCTGGCGTTCCGCACCTGCTTGTCGTGCGTCATCGGCATATCGAACAGCAGGATCGTCTTGTCCTGCCCGATGTACGGCGAAGCAATATCCAGTGCGGTCTGTCTGCCGTCGGCGGACTTCGGTGCGGCGACCGCATCGCACTCGCGCAGCAGCCGGATCGCCTTGGCGGTCAGCAGCTCCGGATCGCCCGGACCGACACCGACTCCATATAAAATACCCTTCATTGCAGTTTCAACCTCTCACAGAGTGCGCGCGCACCGGCGGACTCCGCCAGCACGCCGTATTTTCCCGTAAACATGATGAATTCCACGCGTGCCTGCCCCTTCATGCGCAGGGCGATACGGGTTTCCATTTCCCTGCCGATGCGCGACAGGACGGGCTGACGCAGATTCACTTCGTCCAGCAGCTCCACGCACGCGTCCACCGAGATGGCGGCCATCAGTCCTTCGAGTGTCTCGCGCGGTGCGCCGCACAGTGCCGCATGCGCGGTGAAAATCTCCTGCCGTGCGTCTGCGACCGATGAATGCGTGTTCATCACGCCTGCAGCCATCTTGACCAGCTTTCCGGCGTGTCCGACGAGCAGAATCTCCGGATAGCCGCGGTACGCCGCATGGTCGAACGCCTCACCGATGAAGTTGGAGCACTTGACCGCGCGTTCGAGGTCAAGGCCGAGCGTGTCCCGCGCGAAATCCGCACCGTAGTTGCCCGGGCACAGGAACGCAATGCGCTGTCCCTGCGCGTACAGGCTGTCCAGCTCCAATCGGATGGTGTCCACGAGCGCCTTTTCGCTCATCGGCTCGACAATGCCGCTCGTGCCGAGAATCGAGATGCCGCCGACGATGCCGAGGTGGCCATTGTAGGTCTGGGCGGCAAGTGCCTCGCCGTCCTCCACCGAAATGGTGACAGAAAAGCCGCCGCCGTATCCGTTCTGTTCCGCGGCCCGGTGCACCGCATCCGTGATCTGCTGCCGCGGACCGGGATTGATCGCCGCTTCTCCGACCGGCATCGCCAGTCCCGGGCGGGTAATTCGTCCGACGCCGGCGCCGCCCTCTATGGTAACGCCCTTTTCGATTCGGCGCACGGAAGCCGTGATGCGGACCCCGTTTGTGATGTCCGGATCGTCGCCCGCGTCCTTGCGGACGGTGCAGACAGCCGCGTTTCCGCTCATATGCGCGTCCTCGGCCGGCAGGCAGAAGGTGATGCCGCCCGGCGTGTGCAGGTGAATCTCCGGCGGCGCGATTCCGGTCAGCAGCAGCACAGCCGCCGCCTGCGAGGCCGCCGCCGCGCACGAGCCAGTTGTCCAGCCGCGGCGAAGCGCCTTGCCGCCGCGATAGGCGGTGAGTTTTTCGTCCGGCATGCGGTGCACCTCCCTGTGAAATGTAATCCAATTTATTATAGCATACGCAGGCTTTTATTTGAAGTGCAAACGCGGGATGTCTTTTCTCTGCCCCGGTTTTCCGGTGTCGGAATTTTTATCATTTTCCGCGGCAGTGCCGCTCCCCCTGCGATTCTCCGTGAATTCTTCATCGCATTGTTTTAGTAGGATAACAAAAATTTTTTATAAATTCGCACTTTAATTGCCATGTTCTGTAAAATAATAAACTTTTCTAAGTGCGAGGTGAAAAAAGTAAATATTTTACGCAGTATTTTTGTACAAAAAGTCTGTTCAAAATTATCATTTTTCACAATAGTTGTTGATAATATTGATAAATACGCGAGATTTTTTTATTCATTCATCCAAATTGCACAAATACATCTTGACAAAGAATTTTAAAAGTGATAAATTTATCTCACGAAAGGACGAAAGGAGGCTGAGCAGGAAATGAAAAAGGTTATCTGTTCGGAACACGCACCCGCAGCCATCGGCCCGTATGCACAGGCAATTGCAGCAAACGGTATCGTATTTACTTCGGGTCAGCTTCCGATCGATCCCGCAACCGGTGCTTTTCCGGAAGGGATCGCAGCACAGACCAAGCAGTCGCTCACCAATGTAAAGGCAATCCTTGCTGAGGCAGGAACCGGTATGGATCAGGTGATCAAGACTACCGTCTTCCTGAGCGACATGAACAATTTCGGCGCGATGAACGAGGTTTACGCCACCTTCTTCGGTGAAGGCAGCTACCCGGCACGCTCCGCTGTGGAGGTTGCAAGACTTCCCAAGGACGCTCTCGTCGAGATTGAGGTAACCGCTCTCCTGCCGTAAGGCAAACCAAAAAGAAAAGAAAACAGCAAAAAAGAAAGGTGCTGTCCGCTAAGCAAAGCCGGAACCGGAAAACCGACTTTGACAACCGGGGTACCTCCAAAACACACAACTGGAGGTAATTTATTATGAGCAAGCAGTATCCGCTGAACGTACCCGCACCCCATCATTTCACTTACGCAGTCCGTGATCTTCCGGAAGTAACCGTTGAGCAGCGTGAGCGCGCTCTTCAGGCTACTCATTACAACGAGTTCGCATTCCCGTCCGGCATGCTGACCGTTGATATGCTGTCCGACTCCGGTACCACTGCAATGACCAATCATCAGTGGGCAAGCCTGTTCCTCGGCGACGAGGCTTACGGCCGCAACACCGGTTATTACGTTCTGCTCGACACCTTCCGCGACATCTTCGAGCGCGGCGGCGAGAAGAACTGGAAGAAGATCATCGACCTCGTTCGCACCGATTGCCGCGACGTTGAGAAGATGATGGACGAAGTTTATCTGTGCGAGTACGAAGGCGGCCTGTTCAATGGCGGCGCAGCTCAGATGGAGCGCCCGAACGCATTTATTATCCAGCAGGGCCGTGCAGCTGAGTCCGTTCTGATGGAAATCGTTCGCAACATCCTTGCTAAGCGTCATCCGGGCAAGAAGTTCACCATTCCGTCGAATGGTCACTTCGACACCACCGAAGGCAACATCAAGCAGATGGGTTCCATTCCGCGTAACCTGTACAACAAGACCCTGCTGTGGGAAGTACCGGAAGGCGGCCGTTACGAGAAGAACCCGTTCAAGGGCAACATGGATATCGAGAAGCTCGAGCAGCTGATCACCTCTGTTGGTCCGGAGAACGTTCCGCTGATCTTCACCTGCATCACCAACAACCCGGTTTGCGGCCAGGCCGTTTCCATGGGCAACCTGAAGGAAATCAACCGCGTTGCGCATAAGTACAACATCCCGCTGGTATTTGATACCGCTCGCTGGGCTGAGAACGCTTACTTCATCAAGATGAATGAGGAAGGCTACGCTGACAAGTCCATCGCTGAGATCGCTACCGAGATGTTCTCTTACTGCGATGCATTCACCATGTCCGCTAAGAAGGACGGCCACGCTAACATGGGCGGCATGCTGGCATTCCGCGATAAGGGCCTGTTCTGGAAGAACTTCTCCGACTTCAACGAAGACGGCACCGTTAAGACCGACGTTGGCGTTCTGCTGAAGGTTAAGCAGATCTCCTGCTACGGCAACGATTCCTACGGCGGCATGTCCGGCCGTGACATCATGGCTCTGGCAGTTGGCCTGTACGAGTCCTGCGACTTTAACTACATGAACGAGCGTGTTGCTCAGTGTAACTACCTGGCAGAAGGCTTCTACGACGCTGGCGTTAAGGGCGTTGTACTGCCGGCAGGCGGCCACGCTGTATACATCAACATGGATGAGTTCTTCGACGGCAAGCGCGGCCACGACACCTTCGCTGGTGAGGGCTTCAGCCTTGAGCTGATCCGCCGCTACGGCATCCGTGTATCCGAGCTGGGCGACTACTCCATGGAGTATGACCTGAAGACCCCGGAGCAGCAGGCTGAAGTATGTAACGTAGTTCGCTTCGCAATCGACCGCAGCCGTCTGACCAAGGAGCATCTGGACTATGTAATCGCAGCTGTTAAGGCTCTGTACGAGGATCGTGAGAACATTCCGAACATGCGTATTGTTTGGGGTCACAATCTGCCGATGCGTCACTTCCATGCATTCCTGGAGCCGTACGCTAACGAAGAGAAATAATCCCCTGTTCCATCCTTTCGTCAAAGGCGATACCGCATAATTGCATAAATTGTGCGGTATTTCCGCCAATGCTGCAGCAAAGGCGCTGCGGCATTGCATAACAGGAATTTCTCCTGACCTTTTTATAACTTGATAATCAGGGCGTAACCTGTGCCGCGTGGAAAGTGCACAGGAAAGCAAAGAACAAAGGCGTTCTTTTTGCCAGAAAACTAAACAGTTTCTGCGGCAAAGAGAACGCCTTTTTTCTATCCATTTACACATTAAAGGGGTGTAAGATAATGAGTAAAGAGCCTAAAAACTTAGAACAGAGAGATGGTTTCCAGAGTAAGTGGGGATTCATTCTGGCATGTATCGGTTCTGCGGTTGGTATGGGCAACATCTGGCGTTTCCCGATCATGGTGCAGAAGTACGGCGGCATGACCTTCCTGCTTCCCTATTTTATCTTTGTAATTTTGATCGGCAGTACCGGCGTTATCGAGGAGTTCGCTCTCGGCCGCCGTGCAGCTGCAGGTCCGGTTGGTGCGTTCGGTATGTGTACCAAGGAGCGCACCGGCAGTGATAAATCCGGTAAGGCGATCGGCGCAATCCCGATCATCGGTGCATTGATGCTGGCAATCGGCTACACGGTCGTTCTCGGCTGGATCTTCAAGTACACCTTCATGTCCCTCTCCGGCAGCCTGTTCAGTCTCGGCACGGACATGGGCGCTATCGGCGGTACGTTCGGTATGACCGCACCGGAGGCTGAGACCCTTCCCGAAGCCCTCAAGGCAATGGCGTCGGCCGGCTTCTTCGGCATCGGCAACGGCGTATGGCAGATCGTTGCACTGGTAGTTTCCCTCGCCATCATGGTAATGGGCGTTGCAGGCGGCATTGAGAAGGCAAACAAGGTCATGATGCCTGTTCTGTTCGGTCTGTTCCTCGTACTGGCAGTCTACATCGGCACTCTGCCCGGCGCATCCGAAGGCTATAAGTACATTCTGACCCTGAATCCGGCCGGTCTGGCTAAGCCCGACCTGTGGGTATTTGCATTCGGTCAGGCGTTCTTCTCCCTGTCTGTTGCAGGCAACGGTTCTGTAATCTACGGTTCCTACCTGTCCAAGAGCGAGGATATCCCGTCCTCCGCACGCAACGTAGCAGTATTTGATACCCTCGCAGCTCTGCTGGCAGCAATCGTTATCATTCCGGCAATGGCAGTTGTTCTGGGCGAAGGCATCCGCGACGTAACCGGCGGCCCCGGCCTGATGTTCGTTTACCTCGTAAATGTATTCAACGCAATGCCTGCCGGCCGTATCATCGGCGCGATCTTCTACATCTGCGTACTGTTCGCAGGCGTATCCTCTATCGTAAACCTGTACGAGGCACCGATCGCCTTCCTGCAGGAGCAGTTCAAGTTCAAGCGCGCAGCAGCCGTTGGCACCATTGGTGTGATCGGTCTGGTCGTTTCCATCGCAATCCAGCCGTGGACCTCTCAGTGGATGGACGTTGTTTCCATTTACATCTGCCCGCTCGGCGCTGCTCTGGCCGGCATCATGTTCTTCTGGGTACTCGGCAAGAAAAAGGCACTTGCTGCTGTTAACGAAGGCGCTAAGAAGCCCATCGGCAGCTGGTTCTTCCCGCTTGGTAAGTGGGTATACGTTATCTGTGCAATTGCTGCACTGATCCTCGGCATTATGTACGGTGGCATTGGCTAATCCCTCAAGCTAACCACTGGACTTTCGTTAGACGTTCATGGGTTTATGAATCGTCTGTATCCCCCCTTTTGTCTTTGTCCCCCGTCACTGCTGTGTGGCGGGGGACATGCTTTTCTAATTAGAAATTAGCAATCCGCAGGCAGTAATCGCTGAATGCAAAGCAAAACCCCGGCTTTGCCGCACTTGACAAAACCGGGGCTGCTCGGGTATAATATACCCAAGGGATGCTGTTCAGGCAGTCAGACCTTAATTGATTAGCGATTTTTAGTCACTGACCGTTCGGGCCTAATCGAGCGGTCAGTGCGCTTTTATACAGAAAATGTACAGTACAACAACTGCACATACGAAAAGCCGAAGCAATTTCTTCTGCATTTGCGACACCTCCTTTCCTCCCCAAACCGAGGAAAGAAAGAAGGTCTGACCGCTATCGGAACAACATCTGCTTACAGTATAGCATATACGACAGAATATTGTCAATAAACCGTCCTTTGGGGCGGTTTTTGTTGTTATAGCAGAAAAAGAGACGAACCAGGCAGGCTCGTCTCTTTTTACGTTGTATGGAGAAGATTCAGTTAAAGTAAACGATATCTTCCTTCGCCTTTTCGGCGGGTTCTACCGTGATGGCATGCAGCACCGGACCGGGACCGCGGTACTGCGGCAGCTCCTCGACGGTGATGGACGCCGTTACCTTGACCCAGTCACGGTTATGCAGCTGATCGCGGTCGGGATAGCGGCAGAGGAAGCCGAGGAAGGTGACGTCATCCGCACAGCAGACCATGCCGAAGCGGCCTGGTACGAAGCTGTCGGCGGGCACATCCTTGCCGACGTATGCCTGGGCAAGAAAGCGGACGGTCTTGCCGTCATACTTCATCGGGTCGCCGGTGGCGTCGATGTACCAGAGACCGTAGTCCTCCGGCCCGATGTCGATGATATCCGCATCCACATCAAACGGCAGCGGCATATTGCGGGCGTAGTCCTCGGAATTGCCGTTTACGTCATCCAGATAGATCGCTGCACGCGGGTTCATCGCCTTGATGTTCTTCTTGTACAGCATATCCTTCAGCTCGTCCGTGCAGCGGTTGAACACAACCAGATCCGCAGTGGTGATATGCTCGAACATCATCGGGCCGATGTTGTTGGAATACAGCTCAAACGTGGTCGCATCGACCGTGGTGACGATCTGGTACAGCTCCCAGCGGGCAGGAAATGCCTGCATCAGCTTTTCCAGCTTCCACATGCCGTTGTACTCAACAAGAATGCGGTCCGGCTGGTATTTCTGCTCCACGCGCTTGAGGATATTCGGCGTCAGACGGTCCTCGGACTCGATCGGCACAAGCGCGGTGCCGTAGTGCAGCAGCCACTTCTCGTCGTATTCCTCGATGCCTTCTTCGCACAGCAGCAGCACCGTGCGCTCGTTCTCGGTAAAGTTCGGGTCCGCGAGAATGTCCTGAATGAACTTGGTCTTGCCGCTCTCCAGAAAGCCGGTAAAGACGTATACCGGAATGGGTTCGTTAGCCATAATCTGGTTACCTCACTTTTCGTTTACGCCGAACAGAGCAGCGATGCGCTCCTCATCCAGCTCGGAGCCGATGACGCACAGACGGCCGGTGTAATCGGCAGCGCCGCGGCGGATTTCGGGTGCGCCCGGAACGTAGTCAAAGTGCAGCCACTCGCCGCCGTCTGCACACGGAACGATGCCCTTTGCACGCAGTACGGTGCCGAGCGTAACATCGCCGAGCGCGGTAAGAGCCGCGTTAAGCTCTGCCTCGGTGTACTTGTGGGTCGTTTCCTTACCCCAGGAGGTGAATACCTCGTCAGCATCGTGGTCGTGGTCGTGACCGCAGCAGCAGTGACCGTCGTGGTCGTGATGATGGTGCTCGTGGTCATGATCGTGGTGATGCTCATGGTCGTGATCGTGGCAGCCGCAGGTGCAGTGCTCGTCATGCTCGTGATGATGCTCGTGCTCCTCATGGTCATGCTCGTGGTCATGCTCATGCTCATGTTCGTGCTCATCATGCTCGTGGTCATGGTGGTGATGATGATGCTCGTGGTGCGGCTCGTGCGCGATTTCCTCGAGAACCTCCGCAACGAGGTCGCGGCTGCCTTCCATGGTGGAGAGCAGCTGCTCGCCGGTCAGGTCCTTCCACGGGGTGGTGACGATGCGGGCGTGCTCATTCAGGCCGCGCAGCATGGCAACGGTCTCGTCGAGGCGCTTCTCCGGGCACTCAGCCGTGCGGGACAGCAGAATGGCACCGGCATGCGCCACCTGATTCTCGAAAAACTCACCGAAGTTCTTGAGGTACATCTTGGCCTTGAGCGCGTCAACAACCGTGACGAAGCTGTTCAGCTGAACCTCGAGGTGCGCGTTCTGTACCGCAGCGATAACGTCCGACAGCTTGCCGACGCCGGACGGCTCGATCAGGATGCGGTCCGGATGGTACTGGTCCACAACATCGTGCAGCGCCTTGCCGAAGTCGCCAACCAGCGAGCAGCAGATGCAGCCTGCGTTCATCTCGTTTACAACAATGCCGGCATCCTTGAGAAAGCCGCCGTCAATGCCGATCTCACCGAACTCGTTCTCGATCAGAACAACCTGCTCACCCTTGAGCGCATCGGCCAGCAGACGCTTGATGAGGGTCGTCTTGCCGGCACCCAGAAAACCGGAAATAATATCAATTTTAGTCATGCTTTGTCGCTCCATTTCTATGCACGGCACAGGGATTCCCGAACCGTACTCAAATTTTTCGAACGCTTATATTATACCACATTTATCGAAAAAAGAAAAGCTATTTGGTTAGCGGACGCTAATCTTTCCGGCTGCGCGGAGCGTGAGGAGAAGTTAAACACAAAAACCGCCCAAAAGGACGGTTTATTGACAGTACATATTACGATATGCTATAATCAAGGCAGCAAACGGTGAATAAAGGTTGTTCCTCCCCATAGAAGGGAGGTGATCCGCATGACAATTCTGGAAGTCATTGGACTGCTTGATTTGCTCTGCTCGGTTATCTTTGGTATCCTCGGATACTTAAAGAAATAACCGCCCTCCGGTAGTTAAAAGAGAGCGGCTTCTTCTCGACTAAAAATCGAACTGAGGAACGACTGCTCTCCCTACAAGAGCCGCCGTTTGTCAGCTATATTATAGCGCGAAGCCCCGGTTTTGTCAAGCGACGAAACCGGGGCTTTGTTTTACCATTCCTAATCAGAAAGGAATTATTCTCCCATCACCTGAAAGACAATATCCCGCACACGGTTGCGGGTATCGCACTCCACAAGGGTCAGATTCTGCCACGGGCCGATGGTGATCTCGCCATTCACGAACGGGATAACGATAAACGGGCTGAGCAGCGCCGCCTTGATGTGCGACGAGCCGTTATCATCGTGCCAGGTATCGTGGTGGTGGTAATGAATGACCGCACCGGTCTCATCGCGGTAGGGCGAAAAGACGTCCATCGCCGCCTTGAGGTCATGGTAGACCATGCCCGGCTCAAACTCGAGCGTGGTCAGACCGGCAACGCCGCCGGTGGTAAAGCCGGTAATCGTGCCGGACTTCATGCCGGTCTTGCGGCAGGCGTTCTGCACCGCTGCGCGGAAGTCATCGGTAACGTCGATCATGCCCATGTGGGCCTTGGTTTTGTAGGTTTTGGTTTCGGTATAAACAGGCATTTGCGATTCTCCTTTAGAGGCACTCTAAGTAGCGGCCGTACAGCGTTTTGCTGAGGTCGGCGGCGTGACGGAGCAGCGTCTGACGGCTGATATAGCCGCGCGCGTACGCAATCTCCTCCAGACATGCGATGTAGCGGCCGCTCTCATCCTGCACGCGGCGGACAACCTGTGCGGATTCGAGCAGATTCTCGGCGGTACCGGCATCCAGCCAGACGAAATCCCGCTCGAGCTTTTCCACGTGCAGCTGACCGCGCTTCATGTACTCGATATTGACATCCGTGATCTCCAGCTCGCCTCTTGCCGAGGGCTTGAGTCCGCGGGCAATCTCCATAACCGAGTTATCGTAAAAATACAGACCCGGAACGATATAGTTAGACTTCGGATAGCGCGGCTTCTCCTCGATGGAAATAGCACGGCCCTGACCATCAAACTCCACAACGCCGAACGCACGCGGGTCATCGACATAGTAGCCGAACACGCAGGCGCCGGATTTCATCTGCACGGCACGGTCCAGATAGTTCTGGAAATTGGGGGAATAGAAGATATTATCGCCCAGAACAAGGCAAACCGAGTCATCCCCGATGAACTGAGAGCCGATGAGCAGCGCGTCCGCGATGCCGCGTGCAACCTCCTGCACCTCGTAGGTGATGTTGACGCCGAAGCGGCCGCCGGAACCGAGCAGGCGGTAGAACGGGCCTTCCTCTCCGGGCGGGATGATGATGAGAATATCGCGGATACCGGCCTGCAGGAGCGCAGCCAGCGGATAGTAGATCATCGGTTTATCGTATACCGGCAGCAGCGGTTTGCATACCGGACGTGTCATCGGGTACAGGCGCGAGCCCTTACCGGCGGCAAGAATGATTCCTTTCATTGGCTATTCCTCTATCTATATGGTTTTGTGAGATTAGTATAGCACACTTTGGGCAAATAAGAAAGCCTTTTGTAAAGGCAGAAGTCAGGAGGCAGGAGTAATGGAAAATTGAAAATTGAGAATGGAGAATGGCGCTATCCTTGCGCAGGCTCCGGTCGCGCTGCGCCCGTAATGGCTTACCTCCTGTGTAATATTCGATTCCACGGATTTAATTGATAAATGTCCGCAGGGCGGGGCACCCTCACCCCGCCCTACGATAACTCATTCACTCTTTCTCAATCGTCAGCACCGAATGATACGGCATCGGCTTTCCGTCCACGGCGTTATCGCGCGATGCGCCGCTGAATTCATACTCGTACCGGAAATCCAGTCCGTCGAGATGCGCCTCCTTGACGTTTTTCGTATCCGGTACATCGTATTCCCAGCCGTCGTCAATGATGTCATCCCTCATGTGGTCGGCATACAGCCAGCTCCATTTGGCATACGCGACCGCAAAGGCGTAATACACCGTCATGCGCTCCTGATAGCCGCACGAGCCGTTCTGCGAATCCGAAACCACCGTCACCGACTGCACATAGCCGTCCGCATCGGTTTCGACCGTCACATCGGATACAGAATCGCCCAGCGAGAATCCGGTGTACGAGCCGCCCATTCCCACGTCGCTATTCCAGCTGCCGTCCGGCCGGACATACGGCGCCAAGCCCTGATTATATTTCAGGCAGTCGTTGCAGTTCTCCACATACTCCGCAAGAGTCAGCTCGCCGCGATTGGGCGGCAGCTTGGCGTACAGGTCAATGCCGTAACCTGCGGCTGTTCGCAGCCCGATCACCAGCAGGTACAGCGCCACGCGATACCAGCGCACCTCCCGCTCGCGGACAACGATGCTGCACCCGTTCTCCAAATCCCACGAGAGCTCCTCTTCTTTGCACGCGCGGTAGCACTTGTAATTGTAGTACCAGTCGAAGAACGGCAGCGCATAGCAGTTGCCGTAGCCGAACACGCCCCACAAACGGGCATATGCGGTGCGGATGGACAGCTTGTTCCCGTCCTCATCGCGGACGGACAGCCCGAAGATCCACTTGCCGGGCGTTGTGCCCCAGTAATGCAGCAGCACCGGCTCGAACACGAACGTCAGCAGCCAGCCGACATAAGCGCACGCGGCCGACCACGCCAGACTCGCCGTGATCTGGATAAAATTCTCCGGATTGATGCGGAACACCCACTGCGACAGCATCAACCACAGCAGCCCATACAGTCCGGCATCCACATTGCGGGCAAGGAAGCGCCGCCACGGGCAGCCTGCCGGCGGGATGCGGTCTTTCTCGCGCGGGTCGTCTGCGGGCAGCACGATGGACTGGTACCGGTCTACATCCAGCCCGTTCCACTCCGCCCTGTCCTCGCAGATGGCGCGGCACATCGCATACGCCTGTTCGCTCTCGCGGATGTCCCCCTGCAATACGTCGAGCTGGCCTGCCGCCGCCTCGGGCAGCGCTTTCTCGCCGCTCTCGATGGCGCGGATGTCGGGCACGCTCAGGCGCAGCCGCCGCAGCAGCATGATCTTCCGCAGCGTCTGCACATCGTCCTCGGTGTAATCGCGGTAGCCGTTCTCGCCGCGTGTCGGCGTGAGCAGCCCTTCCTTTTCGTAAAACCGGATGTTCGCCCGGGTCAGTCCCGTCCTGCGCTCTGCTTCCGCTATGTTCATACGATCACCTTCCCTTCTATTGATTACATTATAAGGGATAAAGTGGGTTTACAGTCAAGTGTTTTCGGGGAAAATGTTAAGAAAAAAGAGTGGATAAAACTCCACTCTTTTTATATTTAATTCAGCTTAATGCAGCTTAGTTCAGCGCTGCAATCGACTCTTCCAGCTTTGCGAGGTGCTCGCGCAGCTTTTCGGCCTTTTCGCGCTCGGCTGCAACAACCTTCTCGGGTGCCTTATCGACAAACTTCGGGTTGTTCAGCTTCTTCATAACAAAGTCGATATCAGCCTCGACCTTGCTCTTCTCCTTGCCGAGGCGGGCCCGCTCGGCCTCAAAGTCGATGAGGTCGCCCATCGGCATATAGATCTGTGCGTCGCCGGTGACTACGGATGCCATCTTGGCAGCGTCCGCCGGAACCGCGTCGATGAGTTCAATCTCGGAAGCGTAAGCCAGCTTCGGGAAGAAGCCTGCGCCTGCGGAGAACGTATCCTTCTTCTCGGTCAGGATGAGCACCTTGGCCTTCTTGGAGGGCGGTACGTTCATCTCGGCACGGCGGTTGCGGATGGCGCGGACAGCGTCCATCAGGCTCTCCATCTGTGCCTCCTCAGCGGCAAAGTGCAGCTCGTCCTTGTACTCCGGCCATGCGGATACCATAACGGACGGACCCTCATGCGGCAGCGCCTGCCAGATGGTCTCGGTGATGAACGGCATGAACGGGTGCAGCAGCTGCATTGCGCCGCTCAGCACATAGCACAGCACCTTCTGTACGTTCTCGTCGCCGGTCTGCAGACGGGTCTTTGCAATTTCGATATACCAGTCGCAGAAGTTCTCCCAGATGAAGTCGTTCAGCTTGGCAGCTGCCAGACCCAGCTCGTACTGGTCGATGTTGCGGGTAACGTCGGCTACCAGCGTGTTGAACTTGCTGATGATCCACTTGTCCTCGATGGCAAGGTCGCTCGGCAGCTCGACTGCCTTGTCCTTGTCGATGGTCAGGTTCATCTGGATAAAGCGGGATGCGTTCCAGATCTTGTTGCAGAAGTTGCGGGACGCCTGTACGCGCTCGTCCGAGAAACGCATGTCGTTTCCGGGGCTGTTGCCCGTTGCAAGGGTGAAGCGCAGCGCGTCCGCGCCGTACTGGTCGATGACCTCGAGCGGGTCGATGCCGTTGCCGAGCGACTTGGACATCTTGCGGCCCTGCGCGTCGCGCACCAGACCGTGGATATAAACCGTCTTGAACGGGGTCTCGCCCATGTGCTCCACACCGGAGAAGATCATGCGGGCAACCCAGAAGAAGATGATATCGTAGCCGGTAACAAGCGTAGAGGTCGGGTAGAAATACTCCAGCTCCTTGGTCTTATCCGGCCAGCCGAGCGTGGAGAACGGCCACAGAGCGGACGAGAACCAGGTGTCGAGAACGTCCTCTTCCTGACGGATGTTCTTGCTGCCGCACTTCGGGCAGGTGCATACGTCGGTCTTGGAGACGGTCATCTCACCGCAGTCGTCGCAGTAGAACGCCGGAATGCGGTGCCCCCACCACAGCTGACGGGAGATACACCAGTCGTGTACGTTTTCCATCCAGCGCAGGTAGGTCTTGGAGAAACGGTCGGGCACGAACTTGGTCTTGCCCTCGTTTACAACGTCCATAGCGGGCTCGGCGAGCGGCGCCATCTTGACGAACCACTGCGCCGAGGTCATCGGCTCAACGGTCGTACCGCAGCGGTAGCAGGTGCCAACGTTGTGCTCGTGGTCCTCGATCTTGACCAGCCAGCCGCCTTCCTCGAGGTCCTTTACAACCGCCTTGCGGCACTCGTAGCGGTCCATGCCCTCGTACTTGCCGCCGTTTGCGTTGACGGTCGCGTCCTCGTTGAACACGAGAATCTGCTCGAGGTTGTGGCGCTGACCCATCTCGAAGTCGTTCGGGTCGTGGCACGGCGTAACCTTAACACAGCCGGTGCCGAACTCCATGTCAACGTACTCGTCGCCGAAAATCGGAATCTCGCGGTTCATGATCGGGAGGATGCAGGTCTTGCCGATCATGTGCTTGTAGCGCTCGTCGTTCGGGTTGACGGCAACGCCGGTATCGCCCATAAAGGTCTCCGGACGGGTGGTCGCAACCACCAGATCGCCCGAGCCGTCCGCCAGCGGATAGCGGATGTGCCACAGCTTGCCCGGCTGGGTTTCGTACTCAACCTCAGCGTCGGACAGGGCGGTCGCGCAATGCGGGCACCAGTTGATGATGCGGTGGCCCTTATAGATCAGGCCCTTGTTGTACAGGTTTACAAAAACCTCACGGACAGCCTTGGAGCAGCCCTCGTCCATGGTGAAGCGCTCGCGGTCCCAGTCGCAGGAGGTGCCGAGCTTCTTGAGCTGGCTGATAATGCGGCTGCCGAACTTGTCCTTCCACGCCCAGACGCGCTTCAGGAACTCCTCACGGCCGAGGTCGTAACGGGTCAGGCCCTCCTCCTTGCGGAGGTTCTCCTCTACCTTAATCTGGGTTGCGATACCGGCGTGGTCGGTGCCCGGCATCCACAGTGCCTCGTAGCCCTGCATGCGCTTGGTGCGGATGAGGATATCCTGCAGGGTCTCGTCGAATGCGTGGCCCATGTGCAGCTGGCCGGTAACATTCGGAGGCGGAATAACGATGGTGTACGGTTTCTTGTCCGGATTGACCTCGGCGTGGAAGAAGCCGGAATCGACCCAGAACTTGTACAGCTTGTCCTCGACCGATTTCGGGTCGTAGGTCTTAGGCAGTTCGCTCATTGATCTATCTCCTTCAATTTGATTTACGATATAAATGCGGGATACTTCTGTGCAAACAAAAAAGAGCATACTCATCCCGACAACAGGACGAAGTATGCTCCGTGGTACCACCTGAATTCGCGTAAAGACGCGCACTCGTTGCCCCGTAACGCGGGTTAGACGGAACAGCTTAACGAAAATTCGGCTGTTCTGCTCCAAAGCGACCTTCTTCTTCCCCGCCGAGGTGCTTGCACCGACCGCACCCTCTCTAAACGCGCAAAGGAAAAATACTCCTCTTTTTCACGGCATTTGCGTATTAACTTTAATATTATATCTGTTAAATTCGGGTTTGTCAAGGGATATCCCTTGTTTTCCGGCACCGACCCCCGGGGTACTTGAACCGCGCAGGCGGTTCACCCTATCCGGGCGGCTCCTTTTCAGCACCGGCTGAGCGGGGCACTCGAACTGCCGCAGGCGGGTTCGCCCCTAACGGGCGGAGAGTTTTTCGCTGAACCTCAGCGGGGGGATTCGCCGTCTGCGGACGGCGGGGATGTTGCGGCGCCCGCCGCGGGGACGACGCCGTACCCACGGCGGTGGGCAAAAAGGAAGGACAACCTGCGGTTTTCCTTCCTCTTTGAACTCCTACCTTTCCCTTTGCTTCATAGCCTGACGCAAACCAGAGAGCGGCGACCGCTTCGAAAAATAGGAACGGCAGTCGGGTTACTCTTGCGTTTGTTTCGCAAAATATTCGCAGTTCACAGATAGCGTACTGCTACACAGGCGGGTTAATCAACGCAAGGCGTGGCATGACAGTGCCGCGCAAATCCTTGGCACGTTGTAACGCACGGCACCTGCGAATTAAGCGTTTGGTACAATTTATCCTCGCAGGTGCTGTCTATAATAACGCGCTAAAGAATCGCGCGGCACTGTTATGCCGCGCCTGTGAAGACTTTCCGGTCTGTGTAGCAGTAATGTATCTGACTCTGCGAACAGGTTGAGAAAGACACGGAAGAAAAAATCCTCTGCCGTTCCCCTATTTCGCAGCGGTCACATGTCGGCAATCTGCGCCAGACTATCCAAGGGAAAGGGGTGATTCACAAGAGGGTGGAAACCGCAGGTGTCTACCCTCTTGTGCCCCCGCCGGGTAGGCGCACTCCCCGCTGAGGTTCAGCGAAAACCTCCCGCCCGTTAGGGGCGAACCCGCTGACGCAGTTCGCGCGCCCCGCTCAGCCGGTGCAGAGAAACAGGCTCCCGCCCGGCAGGAACTTACGAAAGTCTCCGCTTGAACTCCTCATACCCGAACATCCGCACGACCTCATCCGTGCCGTCGGCGCGTCTTACCGCGATGAGCGGCAGCGGCATGCCGTTAAACGTATTGGTCTTGACCATGGTGTAGAGCGCCATGTCCTCAAATACGACCTGCTCACCGGCGCCGAGCGCCACATCGAACGAATACTCACCGATGACGTCGCCTGCGAGACAGGAGCGGCCGGTCAGCAGATAGGTGAACGCCTTTTTCCCCGGCTCGCCGCCGCGGTACACCGGCGGACGGTACGGCACCTCGAGCACGTCCGGCATGTGGCACGCCGCCGAGGTATCCAGAATCGCAATGTCCTTATGGTTGTGCATCACCTCGAGCACGGTGGAGACCAGATAGCCCGCATTTAGCACAACGGCCTCGCCCGGCTCCAGATAAACCTGCACCTTGTACTTTTTCTGCAGATAATCAATGCAGTGCACCAGCGTTTCCACATCGTAATCCGCACGGGTGATATGGTGGCCGCCGCCGAGGTTGATCCATTTCAGGCCATCCATATACTGACCGAAATTCTGCTCAAATGCAGCGACAGTCCGCACCAGATCGTCCGAATTCTGCTCGCAGAGCGTGTGGAAATGGAAACCCTCAATGCCGTCGAGCAGCTCCGGCTGAAAATTCTCTATCGTAATGCCGAGGCGCGAATCCGGACCGCACGGGTCATACATCGCGTGGTCGCTCGGCTGCGTGGAGCACTCCGGATTGAGCCGCAGGCCGCAGCTCTTCCCTGCCGCGCGGGCAAGGCTGCCGTAGGCCTTCCACTGCGTGAACGAGTTGAACACAATGTGGTCGGCGTACTCCAGAATCTCGCGGAACTCGCCCTCCGCGTAGGCCGGCGCGTAGACATGGGTCTCGCCGCCGAATTCCTCATGACCGAGCCGTGCCTCGTACAGACCGGAGGCCGTTGTGCCCGCCAGATACTCCCGAATCAGCGGGTACACGGAAAACATCGAGAACGCCTTCTGCGCCAGCAGGATCTTCGCGCCGGTGCGTCTGGCAACGTCCCGCAGGACGGCCAGATTCTGCACCAGACGGTTTTCATCGAGCAGGTAGCAGGGCGTAGGAAGCTCAGTAAATTTCATATCAGTCCACCAGTACCGGCTTGTCGTTGATCTGCCACGGCAGACCCCACTTGTTCAGCGCCTCCATGTACGGATCGGGATCAAACTCCTCGACCGTGTACACGCCCGGCTTGTTCCACTTGCCGGTCAGCAGCATCGCCGCGCCGATCATCGCCGGAACGCCGGTGGTGTAGCTGATGGCCTGCGAGCCGACCTCGCGGTAGCACTCCTCGTGGTCGCAGACGTTGTAGATATAGGCGGTCTTTTCCTTGCCGTCCTTCTTGCCGGTGAAAATGCAGCCGATGTTGGTCTTGCCCTTGGTGCGCGGACCGAGCGTTGCCGGATCGGGCAGCAGCGCCTTGAGGAACTGGATCGGCACGATCTGGTGGCCCTCAAACTCGATCGGGGTGGTGGACAGCATGCCGACGTTCTCCAGGCAGTTCATGTGGGTCAGGTAGGACTGACCGAAGGTCATGAAGAAGCGGATGCGCTGCACGCCCGGAATATTCTTGGCGAGGGACTCGATCTCCTCGTGGTGGAGCAGGTACATGTCCTTGTGGCCGACCTGATCGAAGTCGTACTCGCGCTTGATGCTCATCGCCGGAATTTCAACCCAGTGACCATTCTCCCAGTACGAGCCCGGTGCGGATACCTCACGCAGATTGATCTCCGGGTTGAAGTTGGTCGCAAACGGATAGCCGTGGTCGCCGCCGTTGCAGTCGAGGATGTCGATGGTGTCGATTTCATCGAACAGGTGCTTCTGTGCGTAAGCGCAGTACGCCTGCGTTACACCCGGGTCAAAGCCGGAGCCGAGCAGAGCGGTCAGACCGGCCTCCTCAAACTTTTTCTTGTACGCCCACTGCCAGGAGTAGTCAAAGTACGCGGTAAAGCCCTCGTCCTTGCAGCGCTTCTCGTAAATGGCGCGCCACTCCGGATCGTCGGTGTCCTCCGGCTCGTAGTTGGCCGTATCCATGTAGTTTACGCCGCACTTGAGGCACGCATCCATGATGGTCAGGTCCTGATACGGCAGCGCAATGTTCATCACGATGTCCGGCTTGTACTCGTCGATGAGCGCGCACAGCTCGTCCACGTTGTCCGCGTCCACCTTTGCGGTGCGGATCTTGGTTGCGGTCGTACCGTCCAGCTTCTCCTTAATCGCATCGCACTTGCTCTTGGTGCGGGATGCGATCATGATTTCCTCAAAAACGTCGCTGTTCTGGCAGCACTTGTGGATAACTACGCCGGCAACACCGCCGCAGCCGATGATCAATGCTCTTCCCATTGTTAATTCCTCCTCATTTTTAACTGTATATATAATTGAGATTTATTGAATGGTCTTTATTTGTTAAACTGCCGCTTGAGAAGCGAACGGAACTGCGCAGGCGGCAGCCTTTTTCTCTGCACCGGCTGAGCGGGGGACGCGAACTGCGTCAGCGGGTTCGCCCCTAACGGGCGTGAGGTTTTCGCTGAACCTCAGCGGGGAGTGCGCCTACCCGGCGGGGGCACAAGAGGGTAGACACCTGCGGTTTCCACCCTCTTGTGAATCACCCCTTTCCCTTGGGGATATTCCGGCGCAGATTTCCTATATGTGACCGCTCAGAAAAGGAGTACGACAGAGGATTTTTTCTTCCGTGTCTTTCGCAACCTG
>NZ_JAQEXK010000016.1:0-64006 GCF_027693185.1 Butyricicoccus sp. OF27-2pH9A | reverse complement strand
AGGATTGTTCAGTTTTGAGGGTGTAAAGAATTAAATTACACTTTCAGATTGTGAATGAGAAAGTAAAGCACACGAAGTGTGCAGGTAAAGTTTTCTTTGCATACTTTCTTGTACACAAGAAAGTATGCACCATTAGCTCAGTTGGTAGAGCAACTGACTCTTAATCAGTGGGTCCACGGTTCGAGCCCGTGATGGTGTACCAGATTCGGTGCGCTGTGGGTTCGAGAGAGTCCACAGCGAAACCGAGATACCGGAAGTCTAACTGTTATGGCCCGTTGGTCAAGCGGCTAAGACAGCGGCCTCTCACGCCGCAAACGGGAGTTCGATTCTCCCACGGGTCACCAATCTTTTATAACAGTGCTGACGGTATAACAAAGTAGCAAACATAGTAATATGTTTCTAAATAAGGTTTCTTTTGAACAAGAGCGCGTAAGCGCAGGTAAAGTTTTCATTGCTTACTTTCTTGTTCACAAGAAAGTAAGTGCGTGATTATTGTGACGAGGGTACACCTGTTCCCATTCCGAACACAGTAGTTAAGCTCGTTTACGGTGACAATACTTGGCTGGTGACGGCCCGGGAAGATAACTCATCGCGCACACCGAACACCGACTCGAAAGAGTCGGTGTTTTGTTTTCGTTAAGAAGTCCCTGTTCACTGGAATTCACCTCTCCTTGCATGATATAATAGCCTAAATTGGTATTTTATCGCGAAGCAGGGGGTCGAGAATGAACAAAATTCTGAAAGAAAAAATCAGCGAGTCGGTGTCGTCTGTCCTGCCGATCACGATCATCGTGCTGCTGCTCAGTGTGACGATCACACCGATGCCGGTCGGCACAATGGTGCTGTTTTTGACCGGTGCGGCGCTGCTTATCGTCGGTATGGCATTGTTTTCACTCGGCACGGACGTATCTATGACGCCTATGGGCGAGGGTATCGGCGCACAGCTGCCGCGCACGAAAAATCTGTTCATCGTGATACTCATTACGCTCATCATCGGCATACTTATCACGATCGCGGAGCCGGATCTGCAGGTTCTGGCCGGTCAGGTGCCGTCCATTCCAAACAATGTGCTGATCTGGACGGTCGCGGTCGGCGTCGGTCTGTTTTTCGTGCTGGCTATGCTGCGTACGCTGTTCAAGATTCGTCTGTCGCTGCTGCTCATTGTGTTTTACGCGGTGGTGTTTATCCTGTCGGCTTTCGTGCCGAACGAGTTCGTTTCTGTGGCGTTTGACTCGGGCGGCGTGACCACCGGACCGGTCACCGTACCGTTCATCATGGCGCTCGGTGTCGGTTTAGCCTCTATCCGAGGCGATAGCGGCGCACAGGAGGACAGCTTTGGTCTGGTTGCGCTGTGCAGCATCGGGCCGGTACTGGCGGTGCTGCTGCTTGGTATTTTCTATCCAACAAACGGTGCAGGCTACACGGCAGTGACTGTGCCGGATGTGGAGGATACCCGTCAGGCAGCACACACATTTGTGGTGGAGCTGCCCGCGTACATACACGAGGTTTTGTCCGCACTGGTGCCAATCATCCTGTTCTGCGCGGTATTTCAGCTGATTTTCCGCAGATTCCATGCCATGCAGCTGCGCAAGATCGGCGTGGGCTTTGTGTACACATTTACCGGATTGTCGCTGTTTTTGACCGGTGTAAACGTCGGATTTATGCCCGTGGGACATTATCTTGGACAGCAGCTGGCGCTGAGCGGACGTGAATGGGTGCTGGTGCCGCTCGGCATGCTTATCGGCTATTTTCTGGTAACTGCGGAGCCGGCCGTGCATGTGCTCAATCGACAGGTCGAGTCCATCACAAACGGCGGCATCTCGCAGAGAGCGATGATGCTCAGCCTGTCCATCGGCGTGGCCTGCTCGGTCGGCATGGCTATGCTGCGCGTATTGACAGGCATTTCAATCTATTATATACTGGTGCCGGGTTATCTTGCCGCACTGGGACTGACTTTCTGCGTGCCGAAAATTTTCACCGGCATCGCATTTGACTCGGGCGGCGTTGCATCCGGTCCGATGACGACCACATTCCTGCTGCCGTTCGCCATGGGCGCGTGTGAAGCGCTCGACGGCAACGTGATGACTGACGCCTTCGGTATTGTAGCTATGGTAGCCATGACCCCGCTGCTTACCATTCAGGTGCTGGGTCTCATCTATAAAAAGAAACAGAACAGCGAGGATGCGTCCGATGTTTCCGCAGAGGATGAGGACAGCATCATCGTTTTGGAGGGAGCAGAGCATGAGTGAAAACCGACCGCAGATGACAGTGCAGAGCGCGGTAGAGGTCGTGGCGGCCGTTGTTGACGTGGAGCAGGGCGAAAAGGTGCTGCGTATCTATCGTGAGGAACAGGCACCGGTGGACTTTGTGTGCATGGCACACGGCACGGCGCGCACGGAAATGCTCGACCTGCTCGGTATCGGTGAAACGGCAAAGGCCATTGTGATGTGCATGGTCAGCCGTCAGACCGGCGTTCGCCTGATCAAAAGGCTCGGACGTGAGCTGGAAATGCGGTATCCCGGACGCGGAATCGCGTTTACCATTCCGATTACAGGCATTGGTCTGCGGTGGCATAAGCTGCTGACCGCTGCAGACGAGGAGCAAAAGGAGGTCAGCAGGATGCACGAGACAGAGAAGAACAACGGTTTTGACGTTGTAGCAGTTGTGATGGAGCGCGGCTATACCAACGTGGCGATGGATGCGGCGCGAAAGGCCGGTGCGCGCGGCGGCACGGTCATTTCCGCGCGCGGTATTGCGGAAAATGAGGTCAAGCGGTTTTTCGGTATTGAAATTCAGGCCGAAAAGGAAATCGTGTTCCTCGTGGTGCGAAGCGATGAGAAACAGCAGGTTATGACGGCGCTGATGCAGGCGGTCGGGATGAAGACCCGCAGCCACGGTATTGTGCTGTCGATGCCGCTTTCGGCAGCTATCGGACTGGCGGATTGATAATTGGAAATGGAGAATGGAAAATGAACGTCTGACGTTTGCTTTCTGTTCTCCGTTTTTTATTGTGTTATTTGGCAGGAAACGGCGGGAACCATCCCGCTCTGCACAATTCATCCCGCAGGGGAGCACAGCGTGCTCTCTCACAACATAAAAGAAAGCGCTCCACTCCGCACTCTCCACTCTTCACTCTGATAAAATAGTATGGTATAATAAGGGCAGTAATTTTCGCAGGGAGAACCCCTGACAGGAGTAGATAACCATGATAAATGAGCACATGATGGATTTAGGCAGCCGCCGTTCGACGATCCGCGAGCTGTTCGAGTACGGGAACAGCCGTGCGGCAATCGTTGGCCGCGAGAACGTATTCGATTTCTCGATCGGCAACCCGAACGTACCCGCCCCGGAGGCGGTTCGTCAGGCGATTTACGTCGAGGCGGCAGGTGATCCGGTTGCACTGCACGGCTATACCTCGGCACAGGGTGCCGCAGATGTGCGAGGCGCACTGGCGGACAGCCTTAACAAGCGTTTCGGCACAGACTACACCGGCGACAGCCTGTATCTGACTGCAGGCGCGGCAGCCGCACTCTCTTGTGCGTTCAAGGCGATCGTCTGTGAGGGTGACGAGATTATTGTGTTTGCGCCGTATTTCCCGGAATATAAAATGTTCATCGAAAGCGGTGCCGGTGCCAAGTGCGTCATTGTGCCGCCGTCTATCGCGGATTTTCAGATTGACTTCGGTGCGCTCGAACAGTGCCTGAATGAGCACACCAAGGCGGTCGTTGTTAACTCGCCGAACAATCCGTCCGGTGCAGTGTACTCCGAGCAGACCATCAAGCGCCTTGCCGACATGCTGCGCGGCAAGGAGAAGGAATACGGTCACCCGATTTACCTCATTTCGGACGAGCCGTACCGTGAGATCGTATATGATGGCGTGCAGGTGCCGTTCGTGCCGCATTTCTACGACGATACCATTATCTGCTACTCGTACTCCAAGTCGCTGTCGCTGCCGGGTGAGCGTATCGGCTATGTGCTCGTGCCGCCGGCAGCCGCCGACAGCAGAGAACTGTATGCCGCTGTCTGCGGTGCAGGACGCGCACTCGGTTATGTTTGTGCGCCGAGTATGTTCCAGCGCGTAGCGGCACGCTGTGCCGACCAGACCAGCGATATTGCGGTCTACCAGACCAACCGCGACCTGCTCTTTAACGGTCTGACCTCGATGGGGTATCACTGTGTCAAGCCGGACGGCGCGTTTTATCTGTTCCCGCAGACGCTCGAGGCGGATGACCGCGCCTTCAGTGAACGCGCAAAGAAATATGACCTGTTGGTCGTTCCGGGTGCGGATTTTGGTGCCCCCGGTCATATGCGAATTTCTTACTGTGTGAAAACCGAGACCATTGAGCGTGCGCTGCCGCTGTTTGAACGACTGGCGAAGGAGTATCGCTGATTTATTGTGTAAAGTTCACAAGTAGTTTCGGTTAATTATGTATAAGGTGTCAAGCGGCGCTGTGCAAACTGTACAAAACAATTATGGTTGAGTTGTGATATATTCATAAAAACTTGCTCTTGTATTCTTTTCAGGGAAAGTGTATTATAATACCAGAGATCAGGAAAGGATCTCAAAAATACAATCACCTGAACCACTGAAAAGGAGTGCAAAGATTATGGGTATGAGAAGTTTCTTTAATGGACTGGTAAACGCTCGTATGGTAGAACTGGAGAGTGAACACGTTTCCGCTAAGACCATGCACCGCAATGCTCGTCGCGGCAAGTAATTGCTGAAAAAATAAAGACGAGGGGCAGAAACCGTACATGACAACTGAAGACAGTATGTGAAAGACCTTCCGAGGAGCGTTTCGGAAGGTCTTTTTCTGTGCCGCGGAGAAAATCTCATCCGGTCGGATGCTCCTGTGCGAACTCGGTCTGGCGGCGGAAGAACGCGGCGCGTTCCTCGAGCGTGGACGGCCGGATGCTGTGTTTGCCGCAATCCGGACAGACGTGGGTTTCAGCGCTGCCGAAGAAGATAAAGTGGCAGCATTTGGTGTCGCAAGTGTAGATCATGGCTTCACCTCTCTTTTTTACTGAGGACAGTGTACCACAGAGAAAGTCCGATAAAACTCCCTTTCTTGCAGGAGAGCAGGGAAGTATGGTATACTGATAGCAGCAATCATAAAAATTTTTGTCTGGGAGTATCAAAATGGGGGAACAAAAACGCAGTCTGTTACGTCAATTATATTTACCGGCGATTTTATGCACCGCTCTCTGGGGCAGTGCGGCGCCGTGCGTCAAGCGCGGGTACGAACTGTTCGCTGTCTCGGCTGACGCGCCGTTTTCGCAGCTTGTATTTGCCGGCTGGCGGTTTGCGCTGGCGGGAATGCTTGTGCTGCTCGTGACTGGGCTGAAAGGGCACCGAATCGTGCCCAAACGGGATGAAATCAAGCCGATTCTGGCAATCAGTCTGTTTCAGAGCATGCTGCAGTATGTGTGCTACTACATCGGTCTGAGCGGCACGACCGGCACTAAAGGCTCGGTGCTCTCCGGCACGCAGACGTTTTTCGCGCTGCTGTTGGCGCATTGCCTGCTGCCGAATGACAAGCTCAACCGACGGAAAACGCTTGGCTGCATCTGCGGCTTTGCGGGCGTGCTCGCGCTCGGACTGGGCGGACTGAACGGCTTCAACCTCACCGGTGACGGTCTGGTGCTGCTGAGCGCGGTATCGGCGGGCGCGGGCGCGCTTGTTTCGCGCATTTACACGCCCGGCCGTGATCCCATGCTGCTGACCGGATGGCAGCTGCTCATCGGCGGCTGTTTTCTGCTGGGTGTCGGCACGGCTGGCGGAGGCGCACTCGGTCGGGTGACGCTCGGCGGCGTGTTGCTGCTCGGCTACATGATCGCGCTGTCTGCGGCCGCGTTTACCATCTGGACGGCGCTTTTGGGTAAATTTCCGGTCGGAAAGGTCAGCCTGTTCGGCTTCCTGATTCCGGTGTTCGGCACGCTGTTCTCCGCGCTCGTGCTCGGCGAGAATATCTTCACCGCACGCAATCTGGCGGCGCTCGTGCTGGTCAGCGGAGGTATTGCGGTCGCAAACTCTGCAAGTACGAAAAAATAACACCGCAGACGGAATTGCGGTGCATAAAGGGTTAATCTATGGTATTTAGTTCTGCAATTTCGCTGTTTTTCTTTGTGCCGATCGTGTTTCTGCTCGATCGCAGGCTGTCGAACGTGGATGCGAAAAACACCTGGCTGCTCCTCGCAAGTCTGGTGTTCTACTCGTTCGGACAGGTGTATTATCTGCCGCTGCTGCTCGCATCGGTGGCGCTCAACTACGTCTGCGGACGGTTGGCCGCAGGAAAGTACGCCAAACTCGGCGTCACGCTTGCTGTCCTCGGCGGAATAGGGCTGCTCGCCGTGTTCAAGTACGCGGATTTTGCTATCCGCACACTGAACGCACTGTGCGGGCTGAGTCTGCCGCTGACCGGCATTGCGCTGCCCATCGGCATCTCGTTCTTCACCTTTCAGGGACTTTCCTACGTCATCGACGTGTACCGTGAGCCACAAACGGTCTCTCACTCGTTCAAGAAGGTGCTGCTGTACATCGCGTTTTTCCCGCAGCTGATCGCCGGGCCGATCGTCAAATACCACGATATCGAGCAGGAAATCGACAGCCGCCGCACCACTCCGCAGGAGACCGCGCTTGGCATCCGCCGGTTTATCTGCGGTCTGAGCAAAAAGCTGCTGCTGTCGAACGCGCTCGGTCAGATGGCGGACACTGTGTTCGCGCTGCCTGCCGGAGAGATCGGCATGCTGGCAGGATGGACGGGCGCCATTTGCTACACGCTGCAGATCTACTTCGATTTTTCCGGCTACAGCGATATGGCCATCGGTCTCGGACGCATGTTTGGCTTCCATTTCCGCGAAAACTTCAATTATCCTTACATCGCGACCACCATCAAGGAGTTCTGGCGCCGCTGGCACATTTCGTTGTCCGGCTGGTTCCGCGACTATCTGTATATTCCTCTCGGCGGCAACCGAAAGGGGAATGCGCGGACGTGGCTCAACCGTTTTCTCGTATTTTTCGCAACCGGACTGTGGCACGGCGCAAGCTGGACGTTCGTCCTCTGGGGACTGTGGCACGGCTTGTTTTCCGTGCTTGAGGACTGCGGTGCGATTCCGGTAGACAAGCTCAAGGGAAAACGAATCGGACAGCTGTACACGCTGCTCGTGGTCGTGCTCGGCTTTACGCTGTTTCGTGCGGACACGTTGGCGCAGGCCGGCGCCATGTATGCCGCGATGTTCTCCGGCATTGGTCTGCACTGGCTGGGCACGGCGGCTGTCTGGGCAAAATTTACACCTGCGTTTGCACTGACGCTGTGTCTTGCGCTGCTCCTGTGCACGCCTGTGGCCCGTGAGCATACGCCGAAACGCGAGAACGTGACGTTCATCGGCTCTCTGGGTTTGCTGCTGCTGTGCATGATGTACCTTGCGGCAGGCTCGTTTAATCCGTTCATTTACTTCCGATTTTGAGGTGAAATATGAAATATAAATGGTTTACAGCGGCGTTTTTGTCGCTGTGCCTGATCCCGGCGGCGGGTATGCTCGTGCTGCCCGAGCAGCAGGCGGCAGGCAATGAGCATCTCACGCCCAAGCCGAGCCTGTGGAACGCGCAGACCGGCTGGAACGCAGAGTTTCTCGGTGACCTGACTGATTATGTTGCTGACCATTTCGGCTTCCGGCAGGAGCTTGTCACCGCGAACGCCGCCCTGCAGACCAGGCTGCTGTGCACCTCGCCTGCTGAGGATGTCATTTATGGTACGGACGGCTGGCTGTACTACGCGAAAACGCTCGATGATTATCAGAATCACGCAACGCTGACCGAGAGTGAGGCGCAGCAGCTGGCGCAGACGGTAAAATCCATGCAGGACTACTGCGAAAGCCGCGGCGCGCGCTTTCTGTTCACGATTGCGCCGAATAAAAGCTCGCTTTACCCGGAGCACATGCCTGCGCGCTACCTGACCGAGGACGCGGACGGCAACTACGAACGCGTGCTGCCGTATCTCGAGCAGGAGGGCGTGAACTATGCCGACCTGTTCTCCGTGTTCCGCGCACACGCAAACGTGCTGTATTACAAGACCGACTCGCACTGGACGAACCGGGGTGCCGCGCTCGCACACGATTATCTGATGAGCACGCTCGGTCTGCCGCATACGGAATTTACGGATGAGGAATATACGACCGAGCGGAGCCACAGCGGCGATCTTTACCAAATGCTGTACCCGAAAGGCACGCAAAAGGAGGAAACGCAGGTGTATCATACCTCGTTTTCGTATGTGAACCCGCCGCGCTCGGACGAGGATATCCTCATGCAGACCACACAGGAGAATGCGCCGAACGGTCGGCTGCTGCTGTGCCGCGATTCGTTCGGCAATGCGCTGCATCCGTTTCTCGCGGAGGATTTCCGTGAGGCGATCATCACCCGGCAGATGCCGTATCCGCTGGAGCAGGTGCAGGAGGGCGATACGGTCATCATCGAGATCGTTGAGCGAAATCTGCCGAATATACTAAAATATTCACCGGATTTGGGGAACAAAACCGAACCGTAATCCGTCTAATCAGTAGCTGCAAGTGAAATAAACAATATGGAGGAAATTCTATGAAAAAGCTGACAGCCATGCTGCTGGCACTAACGCTCTGCTTTGGTCTTGCTGCGTGCGGCGGCAACACCGCACAGGACGATACCAAGGACGAGAGCCAGACCGTCCAGACCGGCAAAACGGAGGATAAGAAGGACGAAGCGAAGACCGAGGAGAAATCCGACGAGACCAAGACCGAGGACGCAAAGACCGAGACTAAGACTGACGATAAGACCTCGACCGACAGCAAAACCGAGGATAAAACCAACGAAACCAAGCCGGTGACGAGCAGCACGAACACCACGACCGCAAAGCCGTCTGCCCCGGCGGGCACGAGCAAGCCGTCTGCCTCGACGAGCAAACCGGCGGCATCTGCTCCGGCAAGCAAGCCGGCACAGAGCAAGCCTGCGGCAAGCGCTCCGGCTGAGACCAAACCCGCAGAACCGGCGAAGCCGACTGCCTCTCAGGCGAGCGGGTACGTCGGCTCGTCCGCATCCGCACTCGAGAGCGCACTCGGCGCACCGACATCCAAGAGCTATTCGCCGAGCTGCATGGGCGAAGGCGAGGACGGCATCTGGACGTATGACGGGTTTACCGTTTATACCTATAAAGAGGGCGGTTCGGAGACTGTCGAAGCGGTTCAATAAATTAGCAGTTAGTAATCGACGATACGGTTTTATGTTTCGCAGGGGAGGCCAGTGGCCTCCCTTTTTCACGTTCTGCAGAGGTAAAATAAAAGGGCAGACCGGTGGTCTGCCCTATGGGAGATAAAATTCCCAATTACTGATTCATCAGAGAATGCGTCTCTGCGGTTTATTCGCTACCTGCTTCACGGCCTTGCACGGCACGCCGATGGCAAGCATACCTGCCGGTACATCCTCCGTCACAACGCTGCCTGCACCGATGACAGCGTTATCGCCGATGGTGACGCCCGGACAAATCTGCACGCCCATGCCAATCCAGACGTTATTGCCGATGGTGACCGGCTTGGCATATTCCAGCCCGGCGTTGCGCTGTGCAACATCGAACGGATGGCCTGCGGTCGAGATACAGCAGTTCGGGCCGATGAACACATGGTCGCCGATGGTGACCGGCGCTGCGTCCAGAATCACAAGGTTATGGTTTGCATAAAATGCACGGCCGACACGCGTATGGCTGCCGTAATCGACAAAAAACGGCGGCTCAATGACGATATCGGGCGCACAGGCACCTAAAATGGTATGCAGAAGGGCGTTTTTCTCCTCCTTCTGGGAGGAACGGAGTGCGTTGTAATCCATGCACAGATCGCTGGTCTGTGCACGCGCTTCGAGCAGTGCGGGGTCGCTGTTGGCATCGTACAGCAGGCCGGAAGCGGCTTTTTCAAGTTCGGTCATCGTCAGGGTTCCTCCTTAATTCTGGTGACGTACCAGTTCATAATCATCGCCGGAGCGGTAGTACGGACAGCTTTTGCCGGTCTGCATCAGGCGGTAAAATTCGTCCTCATCCAGATAGGCTTCGCATACATATTCATCCATTTCATCATCGTAGACGTTGTAGGCGCAGTCGTCACAGGTTCCGGTCATCGGTCAGCGCTCCTTTCAATTTGGTCGATTGCGGATTGCAGAATAGCCTCGGGGTCGTTGCCGCAGATGTCGAGACGCTCCGCATAGATAAGGCGGGTCTCGCGGATACCGAAGTATTCTTTGGCCATAGCGGTCAGATAATCGAAGCTGAACCGCGGGTCGTACGCGCCGCCTGCGGTGGTGATGTAGGTCAGACTGCGGGCGCGGCACAGACCGCACGGCTGCCCGTGGTCGTTGTAGGCGCTGACAATGCCGGTGACATAAATGTTCTCGATATAGGTTTTCAGCTGTGCCGGAAAGCCCAGGTCCCAATAGGGAGCGGCAATGATGATATCGTCGGCATCAGCAAACTGGTGGGCATAATCGAACATCGGGTCGTGCCATTTGCCGCCGGCAATGAGCGATTCGCGGTGAGCAAGCCGTTCATGGTCGAGCGGGACAAGCGGCTGATCGTATATGTTCAGCTCAGTGACGTCGCTTATGCGTGCGAGATAGGCGCGCGCCAGCCGTGCCGTCCGCGACTCTGCCCGCGGACAGGCATTGATGTAGAGTGTCATGGTATCCTTCCTTCTTCTTGTTCCTAACTATATAGTATAGCAGAAAAATGAGGAATTAGGAATTAGTAAATAGAAATTATTGTGAGGATGAAACCCATCCCTGCGGTACAGCTCAATAAATTAGCAGATTATTTTATGCTGTTTACCAGAGCCTGCCAAACTGCGGTATCGAAAGTTTCATCCGCAATAAAGCAGTAGCTATACTGGCTATCCTTCCACTCGGCCGAGGTATAACCTGTCTCGGCATAGAGCAGTGCGTCCGTACCTTCGAGTTTCTCGCCGGAAACGGCATGGTTCATACCTTCGAGCGCGTCCTCGCCCTGCCCCATGCAGTACTTGAGCGTATGACCCTGCGTATCCGCATAGACCACCACGGCCATGCCGAACTGATCGGATGCCGAATCGAACGCATAACCGTCAGGCAAGCTCTGCGGCAGCGCAAGCGGGAAGGAGAGCGCAGCGGCAAGCGCGTCTGTCGTGTCGTAATCCTGCGGCGCAGTGGCGGTGACAGGCGGTTCCTTTCCCTCACCATCCGGATTAGCAGACATGCGGTTTATCTGCATAACAGCTGTGCCGCCGATAATCAGTACCAGACAAGCGGCAGCTGCGCCGTATCTTCTCCAGGCGGACGGTTTGCGCACCGGCGGTTTATCCAGCGCATCATGCAGGCGCTGCTCGAGGTCAGAAGACAGATTGACGTGCTCCATCAAACGGTTGTACTTATTCATCGAAATCATACGCCTCCTTCAGTGTCTCTTTGAGCATACTGCGTCCGCGGTGCAGCAGGGAACGCACGGTGCTCTCTTTCTGTCCGAGAATGCGTGCGATTTCCGCGGCAGAATACCCTTCATGGTAGAACGGATGAATCGGTTCGCGGTACTTGGGCGGCAGAGCACGCACAGCATCCCACACAAAGGCGAGGTTACTGTCTAACTCATCGCACGGATAGCTTTCCTCGAGTGCGTTCGTGTGCTTGAACCACGCCGCATTCAGCTTGTTTTTGCTCAGGTTGATGGCAACACGGAGCAGGGAATCAGTGAGACAGAGGTCGCGGCGGTAGTCAGCAGCGCCTTATAAAAGATTTAAGAGTGGAGATTTTCTCCACTCTTTCTCTTTTGCGGGTATACAGAAAAAGAGTGGAAAGCTCTTCACTCTCCACTCTTAAGGCAATACCGCATAATTGAACAAGAGTGATTTGCGAGTAAATTTTGCGTACTGACGAGGCGCAGTTTTGCGGTAATACTTGATGTATTACCGTGAAACTGCAACAAAGTCAGGACACAAAATTTCCGCAAAGCATCGCCGCTTTAATTGTGCGGTGTTGCCTTAAATCTTCACTCTGTGAAATCAGTCAGCCCAGTACTTCGCAACATGTGCCTTGGTAACCTCGGCGGCCTTCTTGATGTTCTCCTCGCTGGACAGCTTGTAGTAGTCCGGACGGAACACCTCCATGGTGCAAACGTCGCCTTCAAAGCCGATCTTCTTGAGGGTATCTGCGTAACGCTTGTGGTCGAGGCAGTCGCCCGGCTCGCCCGGCCACAGACGCTTCTCGTCGTTGTTGTAAGCAGCGCCGCACGGCATATTCTCCATGCCGTTCAGGTGCCATACGAAAATCTTCTTGCCGTCAGCCTTCTCAAGAGCAGCCCACTCGGAAGCCATTGCATGGAAGTGGTACTGGTCGAGGGTGATGCCGACGAGCGGATGATCTACCTCGGTAACGATGTCGTAAGCGTACTCGAAGCGGTTGATGGACATGGTCGGTGCGCCGCAGAACTCGATGGACAGCTTGATGCCGTGCGGCTCAACCTTCTTTACCATCTCCTTGAGGACTGCAACAGCATCAGCCTTGATCTCGTCAACGGTAGCCGGAACGGTCAGATCCATGGACGGTACGACAACGATCATCTTGCAGCCCAGCTTGTTGCAGTCTGCGATGATCTGGTCGAGCTTTGCCATAACGGCGTCCTTTTCCTCCTGTGTCTGCTTCATGTTGAAGAAGATCAGAGCGTTGTAGGACAGCATCTTCAGGTGATGCTTCGGGTCAGCGAACCATGCGCCGAGATCATCGATGGTGTACTTGCCGGCAGCGATCTCGCGGTCGAGGCACTCGGACTGGATGTCGATGTAGTCAAAGCCGTACTTCTCGCACAGGTCGAGGTCTTCAAGTACGGAGTGGTTTTCGCAGAAACGGTTGCAGCCTTCGTTAAAACCGATTTTCATAGCAGTAACTCCTTTTAACGTATCAGTTTCGCGTTGTAAAACGCGGTATAGTGGTTAAGGTGATATGCAAGGGCAGTAAAGCAGGAAGCTCTGCCACCCTTGCGAGCGAGTAGCAATGAATAGAAAATGTGAGTGGATTACTTCTTGTAGAAGTTCGGGGTGCCGCCGGTAACAACCTTCTCCGGCACACCGGAGGTCTGGGACTTAACCAGAGCGTCAGCGGTGATGGAAGCAACGTAGCCATCCCAAGCAGAGGAGCCGCCGGTCTCACCCTTGAGTGCGTGGTCAACCCAGTCCTGAATCTCTACATCGTAAGAATCGATGAAGCGCAGGATCCAGTTGTCCTCGATCTTGGTGGAAACCTCGTTAGCGTAGCGAACGGTCGGGAAGGACGGGCACGGCAGGTTTACAACGCCGTTCTCACATACAACCTCGCAGTTGATGTCGTAGCCGAAGCCGCAGTTTACGTTTACCTCGAGCATGTTGATGATGCCGCCCTTGGTCTTCATAATCATGATCTGCGGGTCCTTCAGCGCGTTCTTAACCTTGCTGTTGGTCTTCGGCATGATGCACTGAACCTCGTCCCACTCGTCGTTTACCAGCCACGGCAGAACGTCGATCTCGTGGATTGCGGTATCGGTAACAGCCATTGCGGTGGTGTAGTCATCGGCAACGCCGTCTGCACGGTGGGTACACTTGATTACCATCGGGGCACCGAACTTGCCGGAGTCGATCAGCTCCTTGACCTGACGGTAGCCGCGGTCGTAACGGCGCATGAAGCCAACCTGTACGAGGTGCTTGCCGCCGGCCATCTCGGCCTCCACGATCTCCTTGCCGTCAGCAGCGGTGTTAGCCAGCGGCTTCTCGGAGAATACCGGCTTGCCGGCCTTGATAGCTGCCAGAACCGGACCCTTGTGGAACTGACCCGGGGTGGTAACTACAACAGCGTTTACGTCCGGATCGTTGATTGCTTCGTTGAAATCGGTGTAAACCTTGGTGCCGGCGCCGGCGATCTCAGCGCCCTTCTTTGCGCCTTCTTCAAATACGTCGCATACAGCAACGATGCGTGCATTGCGGATGCGGTTCTGGATACGCTCGATGTGTTCACGGCCGATCATGCCGCAGCCGATCAGTGCAATGTTCAGATTTTCCATGATAAATTCCTCCTAAAATGTTGTGTAAAATGGGTGAAAAGGTGGTTTGTGAGAGAGGTCAGCGCAGATTGTTCTGCGTTTACTTTCGTGTTTACTGATGCACGCATCAGTCGGTACTCGGTGTGTGCATTCCTCATTTTTGAGGTCAGGTTGATTATACATCTGCGTTCACGAGAACGCAAGAGGTAATTTCGAAAAATTTGAAAAAATTTTTTGCCGCCCGGCAGCGAGGGACAATCGCCGCCGGACAGCGAGGGATCTGCACCGAAAACGGTGCGAAAGGGAAAGAAAAGGTGTGTGTTGTCTTAAAATCAGGCTGCGATGCCGAGGGGAGAGAACAGGATGTAAATGCCGAGTGCCAGAAGCAGGCCGATGATGGATACAATATGGCGGTACTTCCACGGGGTCAGGTCTACTGCGCCTACGTCGTGGATCTCGTACTCCTCAGCCGGATGATACTTGTTCAGATACCACATGATGAGCAGCTCGATCGGGAACAGAACAGCCATTGCGTACAGATAGTGGATCGGGTTGGAAGAGCCGGGATAGCACGGCTTGATGAGCAGGAACGCACCGTAGCATACAACATGGAACACGGTGATTACCTTCGGCATGTACTTCGGGATGCGCTTGAACATGAAGATGCCGAGGATGGTGCACAGCACCGGCAGGGATACGAACTGACTCATGGAGTTCAGGAAGGTGGTGATGCCGCCGGCGTACATAACGAACGGAGAGATAACAATTGCGATGCAGCCTGCGATGGTGCCGTAGATCTTGCCGACCTTAACACACTTGGTGTCGGAAGCTTTTGGGTTGATGGACGAACGGTACAGGTCCAAGGTGAACATGGTGGATGCGGAGTTCAGTACCGAGTTAAAGGAGGACAGGATCGCGCCGAACATGACAGCGGCGAAGAAGCCCATTACCGGCTTCGGTACGATCTCAGCGATCAGAGCCGGGTAAGCAAAGTCGATAGCGGAGGAACCGGCAGCAGCCAGCTTGTCCTGAATGGACGGCAGGTAGAATGCGATGACGCCCGGGATTACGAGGTACAGAGGGCCGAGGCACTTAAGGAAGCCGCAGAAGATAGCGCCCTTCTGGCCTTCCTTCAGGCTCTTTGCTGCGAGGGAACGCTGTACGAAGGACTGGTTGGTGCACCACCAGTACAGGTTGTTGAAGAACATACCGGTGATGATCAGCGGCCACGGAACTTCCGGTTCCGGTGCATTCCATGCGTTGATGGCGTTCATTTTGGCCGGATCAGCCTCTACCATGTACTTGATGCCGTCCATGATGCCATGACCGCCGGTTGCAGCGGACAGGGCCGCGAAGCCGAGGAACGGGATCATCAGACCGCCGATGATAAGGCCGATGCCGTTGATGGTATCAGAAACCGCAACTGCCTTCAGGCCGCCGAAGATGGCGTAGCAGCCGCCGATGATGCCGATGATGAGGCACAGGATGGCAACAGCCATGAACTTGCTGGTGCCGAGGATGCCGGAGATGTCGAAGATCTGCTCGAAAACGACTGCACCGGAGTACAGGATGACCGGCAGGTTGAGGATGGAGTACATAACAACGATTACCAGCGAGAACATCGTCTTGGTGCCCTTGCCGTAGCGCTCCTCCATCAGGGACGGGATGGTCATGGCGCCCATTTTCAGGTACTTCGGCAGGAAGTAATACGCCAGAACCAGCAGCGTAAACATCGAGCCGACCTCCCATGCGATCGGGCCCATATTGGTTTTCCAGCTTTGACCGTTCAGACCGACGAGCTGCTCGGCGGAGAGGTTGGTCAGCAGCAGAGAACCGGCGATTACCACACCGGGCAATCCGCGACCGGCGAGGAAGTAGCCCTCAGCTGTGTCGAGCTGCTCATCGCGGGTTTTCCAAGCGGAAATGACCGCAACAAGCACCGTGAACAGCAGGAAGGAGATGCCTGTCCAGGCGAGTGAGGAGAAGAATGACATTGTGTTACCCCCTATAAGTAAGATATAGTCTGTGGCGTTCTCGTGAACGCACTTTTTGAAAAATAATTCCCCGTCGAAAATGCACTTGAATCATGGGTGATGTTCACTGCGTTTTCAGGGGATTTATTTCGTTGTCTATAGGTTAGCACGATATCCTGCGCGTTTCAAGTCTTAAGAATGATATTCTGAATGATTCGGTGAACGCAACAAAAACACGGATGGTTTTTTGTGCGAAAGGACATTTATTTTCGTGAGCATGCGTGCAAAGGCGTGCACTATATTGGTAAAACTGCACGAAAAATAGACGATTTGTTTGTAAATAAGCCGTACAAAAACGGAAACGTGTAAATTTAAGCGGGGATACACGCAAAAAATAGTTGCAAGATGCGTGCAGTGTGCTATACTGTAAATAAAGAAAAAAGAATGTGGTGAGGCAACACCGCACAATGAAAGCTACGGTGCTTTCTATCACAGAATAAGGAGGAAAAAACATGGCTGTAACCGCACAGCAGATCGCGGAGCTGGCAGGCGTATCCCGCGGTACGGTAGACCGTGCGCTGCACAATCGAGGGCGCGTAAACCCCGAAGTAGCGGCTAAGATTCACAAAATTGCAGCAGAATTAGGGTATAAACCGAATCTGATCGGACAGGCACTGGTCAAATCCCGCCGGGAGTTCAAGCTGGGTGCGATTCTGCAGTCCACCGAGACGCCGACGATGCAGATCGTGCGTGCAGGCGTGCAGCGCGCCGCAGAGGAGCTTGCCGCCTCGGGCGTGGAACTGATCATGCGCGAAAACCGCGGTCTGGATACCGAAATGGTGCTTGAACACATTGAAGAGCTGGTTTCACAAGGCGTGCAGGGACTGGCTATCGCGCCGAACAACTCGCCGGAGATTCGCCAGTGCATTGATGAACTGTACGAACAGGGCATTCCGGTCATCACACTCAACTCGGATGCACCGGGCAGCAGGCGTCTTGCGTTCATTGGTATGGACAACTACCGCGCCGGACAGACCGCCGCAGGCTTGCTTCGGTTGATGCTGCCCGAGGGCGGCAAGGTGCTTCCGCTGGCGGGACACTTGAATAATACCGCACATAATAACCGATTAAACGGATTTATGGATACCATTAACGGCGAAACAGGAAACGAAATTGAACTGTTAGCATTTCAGCCGTGTTTCGACCGAGATGACTATGCCCACGAGATTACGCAGCACGCCTTGCGTGCCAATCCTGACCTGACCGGTATTTACGTTGCGTCCAATGGACAGACCGGTGCGTGCGCAGCTGTAGAGGAAGAAGGCCGAAAGGGCAAGGTCAAGGTCGTTGCATTCGACCTCAACCCGATGAATATGGAACTGCTCCAGTCAGATAGCTTGAGTTTTGTGCTCGATCAGAAGGCATTCGAGCAGGGCTACCGGCCGCCGTTCCTGCTGTTTGACTACCTGCAGAACAAAAAAACACCGGAAAAAGAACTGCTTTATACGGATATTGCAATCAAAACCAAGTTTAACAGCGACAAACCTGTAGGAATGGAATAAGAAAGAACCGCACATTGTGCGGTTCTTTTTAATGGAAAATGAATACGGTGATTTACTCTAAAGTGTGATTTAATGTTGTGCAAACAACCGTAAATCCGCTAGATTTCAGTGCTTCTGTGAATCTTTTCGCTATTTCTGGGGATACAGTCTCCGCCTGATTGAGCACAACGATATCCGCTAAGTGTTCTGCAATAATGCCTTGCGCGGCCAGCTCCGGCGTGACAATACCGCTCATGTGTGCACCGGTGCGCGCACAGAACAGTTCCGGTCGGTGTACGGTCTGTTCGACCGGCTTTCCAAACCCGGATGCGCCCACGACGCACACGGTTTTGCGTGTATTCTCAGGTATGACCGGCTCATGCGAGGCGTGTGCCTTGAGCGGCAGCCGCTTGGAGCCGTCGGCCTCCACAATCACATAGTCAGCGGCGTCCGCGAGCACGGAAAAGGGAAGTGCCGGCGCGGTCAGCTTGCCCTCAGCGGCAGGCGTGCCCATGCAGATTACGCGGTGAAGCGCAAGTGCGCGGCGGACCTGTTCAATGTCATCCGTCACCAACAGAGGAATGCCCGCAAACGGCAAAATGTGTGTGGAAGTCGTCAAAATCACCGTTCCGGATAATTCTTCGGCCAGTATACGCAGTAAAGTTGTTTTTCCGCCGCTGCCGATCACGGCGGTTATGCCTTTTATAATGTGTAATTGTTCACATGTTTTCATAAATCCACCTAATACAACCATGTTTACCGTAGGACGGGATGACCTCATCCCGCCGTTGTAAATTATCTGCATGTTGTTATATGCGGCGGGGGGAGGTCACCCCGCCCTGCAACCATGCTTTTATAATAGTATTATATCATGTCTGCCACACAGAAAAAATATTGACTTCACTCGACCGATACGCTATAATCATCGGTAGCAATCGTTATAGTTTGTAAAATACAACGAAGATAAACGGAGGAAAACGCCATGTTAGTCGTGATACGCGGTGCGGGAGACATTGCCACGGGGATTGCCTTGCGGCTGTACCGTGCGGGCATTCGTCTGGTGCTGACAGATCTGCCGCAGCCAACGTCGATCCGCCGTACAGTATGCTTTTCGGAAGCGATTCGATTGGGCGAAACAGTCGTTGAGGGCGTGCATGCACGCCGAGCCGATACCGCAGCCGAGGCGGCAGCACTGACCGAACAGGGCATCATTGCTGTGCTGGCCGATCCGGCGGCAAGCTGTGTGCAGGAACTGCACCCTGATGCTCTGGTGGACGCGATTCTGGCGAAGAAAAACCTCGGTACGCACATCACGGATGCGCCGATCGTCATTGCGGTCGGTCCGGGCTTTACGGCCGGCGTGGACTGTCACGCGGCGGTTGAGACCATGCGCGGGCATACACTCGGACGGGTGCTGTATACAGGTTCGCCGCTGCCGAATACGGGCGTTCCCGGTGTGATCGGCGGCCACGCGGCAGAGCGCGTTCTGCGTGCCCCGGCAGACGGCTTGTTCGAGCCGTGCCGTGAGATCGGCGATCTGGTCGAGACGGGAGACACCATCGCGTACGTTGCGGGAAAACCCATGAAAACCACCATCGCCGGCTGTCTGCGCGGTCTGCTGCAGGCTGGCGTACCCGTACATGAGGGTATGAAATCCGGTGACGTTGATCCGCGCGGCAAGCGTGAAAACTGCGATACCGCATCCGATAAGGCGCTTGCGGTCGGCGGCGGTGTACTGGAAGCATTGCTTCACTTTTCCAACGTCTTGCATTAAGAAATCATAAAATAGAGGAGAAAACCCAATGAAAAGGAACTGTTTTGCAAGATTTGCAGCAGCGGCTCTGTCATTGGCAATGCTGGCAGGCTGCGGTGCATCCCAGAGCAGCGACAGCGCAGCTGTGGACACGGGTTCTGCAGATTCCGCAGAGCTGACCGTCTTTGCGGCGGCCTCCATGACCGAGACCCTGAACTGGATCGCAGAGGACTACAAGAGCGTTGACCCGAACGTCACCCTGACGTTCAACTTTGCCTCCTCCGGCGACCTGCTCACCCAGATCAAGGAGGGCGCGGACTGCGACGTATTCATCTCCGCAGCGCCCAAGCAGATGAACGCACTCGACGGCTCTCTCAAGGGTGACACCGACAAGAACCCGGACGGTCTGGATGAGCTGCAGAGCGGCACCCGCATCGACCTGCTCGAGAACAAGGTAACACTGGCTGTGCCGGAAGGCAACCCGAAGGGCATCAAGAGCTTTGACGATCTTGCGGAAAAGCTGAAGAGCGGTGACGTGCTGCTTGCCATCGGCAACAGCGACGTACCGGTCGGTCAGTACACCCAGAAGATTTTCAGCTTCTACAAGCTGGACGAGAAGGCGCTGGCGGATGCAGGCGTGCTGACCTACGGCTCCAACGTAAAGGAAGTTACCACGCAGGTAAGCGAAGGCGCGGTGGACTGCGGCATTATCTATGCAACCGACGCATTCTCGGCAGGTCTCGACACGGTTGACGAGGCAACAGCTGATATGTGCGGTCAGGTTGTCTATCCGGCAGCCGTGCTCAAGAACAGCACGCACGCAGACAAGGCGAAGGCGTTCCTTGACTATCTGACCACCGATGAAGCAGGCAAGGTATTCGAGAGCGTAGGCTTTACCACGTTGGCATAATCTGATACAATAGAAAGGCGAGGGAGCAATCTCTCGCCTTTATTTGCAAAAGGAGACGATTATGGACTGGTATCCATTATATAACTCGCTGCGTATCGCGCTCATTTCCACAGTGATCATCTTCTTCGCGGGGATTGCGGCGGCCTATTATGTTGCGCGTCTGCCGCGCGTGCTCAAAGGTGTGCTGGATGTGCTGTTCACGCTGCCGCTCGTGCTGCCGCCTACGGTGGTCGGCTATCTGCTGCTGCGCGTTCTCGGACCGAAAAGAGCCGTCGGCGCATGGGCGCTCACGCATTTTAATCTCAAGCTGACCATGGTCTGGTGGTCGGCGATTTTCGCAACCGCCGTTGTCATTTTCCCGCTCATGTATCGCACGGCGCGCGGTGCGTTCGAGAGCTTTGACGAAACGCTTGCCGACGCAGGCCGCACGCTCGGCCGCTCGAACACCTGGATTTTCTGGCGGGTGCGCATGCCCTGCTGCAGGCAGGGTATCCTTGCGGGAACGGTGCTCGCGTTCGCGCGTGCGCTCGGTGAGTACGGCGCAACATCCATGGTGGCGGGCTACACGCCCGGACGTACAGCGACCATTTCGACGACGGTCTATCAGCTGTGGCGCACGAATGATGACGCGCTGGCGTTCAAGTGGGTCGTGGTCAACCTTGCCATCTCGGCGGTGGTGCTGCTGGCGGTCAATCTGCTCGAAAAGCGGGAGAGAGGAGTGCGTAAGGCATGGCACTGATCGTGGATATCGAGAAAACGCTCGGAGATTTTCACCTGAACGTGCATTTCACCGCTGAGCGGGAAGTGATGGCGCTGCTCGGTGCCTCCGGCTGCGGCAAGAGCATGACGCTGGGGTGCATCGCAGGCATCGTGAGGCCGGATAAGGGCCATATCGAGCTGAACGGGCGCGTGCTGTTCGACAGCGAAAAGAAAATCGACCTGCCGCCGCAGAAGCGAAAAGTCGGCTGCCTGTTTCAGCAGTACGCGCTGTTTCCGCACATGACGGTCGAGCAGAACATCCGCGCAGGCGCGCACGCCCGTCCGAAAAACGAGCGCGAACAGGCGGTGCGGGAGGTCCTGCACGCGTTCCGCCTGGAGGGACTGGAGAACAACCGCCCGAGTCAGCTTTCCGGCGGACAGCAGCAGCGGTGCGCGCTGGCGCGCATTCTGGTCGGGCAGCCCGAGCTTGTGCTGCTCGATGAGCCGTTTTCCGCGCTCGATGCGTACCTGAAATGGCAGGTGGAACTGGAGCTTTCGGACATCCTGAAAAATCTTTCGTGCGGCACGCTGTTCGTCACGCACAACCGCGATGAGGTCTACCGCCTGTGCGATACGGTGTGCGTGCTGAATAAGGGAAAATCCGACCCGAAGGAGACGGTCAAGAACCTGTTCCGCGCACCGGCAACCATGGGGGCTGCGCTGATCTCCGGCTGCAAGAATGTCTCTGCCGCCGAGGTAAAACAGGATGGAACCCTGTTTTGCAAGGACTGGAACGTAACGCTCAAAACCGCACTGCATGTGCCGAAGGATACCGCTTATGTCGGGATTCGGGCGCATTACTTCACTACAGATGGCGCGGAGAACGCCATTCCGTGTACGGTGGAGCGTGTGGTCGAGAACCCGTTTTCGACCGTGGTCATGCTGCAGACGACAGGCGCAGGCAGGCTGCGGTGGGAGCTGGATAAGGCGGTCTGGGAGACGCTTTCCGGCACGGAAAAGCTGACGCTGTACGTCCGCCCAGAGGACGTCATGCCGCTGACGGAGTGAGCAAAATGCTGGATAATCAAGGAAGAAATATTCGCTATCTGCGGCTGTCGGTGACCGACCGGTGCAATTTCCGGTGCCGGTACTGTATGCCCGCCGAAGGCGTGTGCAAGCGGGAGCACAGCGAAATGCTGTCGTTCGAGGAGCTGACCGAGATCGTGCGGACGGCAGTTTCGCTCGGTGTCAGCAAGGTGCGGCTGACCGGCGGAGAGCCGCTCGTGCGGCGCGGCATTGTGGACTTGTGCCGCAGTCTGCGTGCCATCAATGGTGTGCGGGAGCTTGCCATGACGACCAACGGCGCACTCCTGCCGCAGTACGCCGCAGAGCTGAAACAAGCGGGGGTTGACCGGCTGAATATCAGTCTGGATACCTTAAATAAGGATAAATTCGCGTCGCTGACACGCGGCGGCTCGCTCGCGGATACGCTGGCCGGTCTGGACGCGGCGCGGCACGCCGGATTCCGCGGCACAAAGCTGAATGCCGTGCTGCTCGGCGGCGTAAACGAGGATGAGATTCCGACACTGGCGCAGCTGGCGCAGGACGGAAAATATGAGGTGCGCTTTATTGAACTCATGCCGATCGGTGAGTGCGCGGACTGGCCGCGTGAGCGGTTTCTCTCTGCGGACGCGGTGCTGCACGCCATGCCGGAGCTGCAGCGTCTGCCGAATGAAGGCGTTGCGGAATTGTACCGAATGCCCGGCTGGAAGGGGAAAATCGGTCTGATCCGCCCGATGAGCCACCGTTTCTGCGCCGACTGCGACCGCATCCGCGTTACCGCAGACGGCAGGCTGAAACCGTGCCTGCACTCGGCGCAGGAGATTCCGCTGCGCGGTCTGCACGGCGAAAACCTTGAACGCGCACTGCGCGAGGGTATGTTCGGGAAACCGGTCAGCCACCATATGCAATCCGGGCAGCCGAGTGAAAGCCGGAGAGGCATGAGCCAAATCGGGGGATAAATAATGGAAAATTGAGAATGGAAAATGAGCCGATAAGGCTGCATTTAGTGCATTTATTTTTTCATTATAGCACGATATAACACTATGGTATTTGTAGGGCGGGATGACCTCATCCCGCCGTATACTAACGAATTGGAAGAAGAAAGAGTAGCATGGCAAAAGTAACAGCAGTTTGTATTAGTGAACATAAAGGAACAAAAAAGCACCCGGTGGAGCGTATCACAGTGAAAGAAAACCACGGCATCATCGGTGACGCGCACGCGGGCAACTGGCACCGCCAGATCAGCCTTTTGGCGCAGGAGAGCGTGGACGAAATGCGCCGAACCGGCCTGACGCTCCATGCGGGCGACTTTGCAGAGAACATCCTCACCGAAGGGATTGACCTCAAGCATTTACCGGTCGGTACGGTGCTCCGCGTAGGAAAAACGCGTCTGCAAGTGACGCAAATCGGCAAGGAATGCCATAATGACTGTGAAATCCGCCGTCTGACGGGCAAATGCGTCATGCCGACCGACGGTATCTTTGCCATTGTGCTGACGGGCGGCACGATCACCGCCGGTGACGAGATCGAGGAGGAAAAGCCATGAAATGTATCAAAACCGAGGACGCGGTCGGTCATGTTCTGTGCCACGACATGACGCAGATCATCCCGGGCGTGAGCAAGGGGCCGCGCTTCCGCAAGGGCCACATCGTCACCGCGGAGGACATTCCGGTGCTGCTTTCGATGGGTAAGGAGCAGCTTTACGTATGGGAGCTGCAGCCGGGTTTTCTGCACGAGAATGACGCGGCAGAGCGGCTGTGTGCGCTCTGTCAGAACGCCGATATGCGCAAAAGCGAGACAAAAGAGGGAAAAATCGAGATTTCTTCGGACATTGACGGCGTTTTTCTGGTCGATACCGAACGACTGAATGCGGTGAACAGTATTGACGAAATCATGATCGCCACCAGACGCGGCAACGGCATCGTCCATCCGGGTGATAAGCTGTGCGGCACGCGCGTGATTCCGCTCGTGATCGAGGAGAAGAAGCTGCGGCAGGCTGAGCAGGCGGCGGGCGGCACGCCGATTCTGGAAGTCCGCCCGTTTACGCTGAAAACAGCAGCCGTTGTCACTACCGGCAGCGAGGTCGCAAAGGGCCGTATTCCGGACAGCTTCACGCCGGTTGTAGAACGAAAGCTGGCTGCACTCGGCATCAGAATGACCGAGCACGTTCTGGTCGAGGACGGCATAGAGAACGTTGCGGCGGCCATCGAGCAGATGAAAAACAAGCCGGTCGATATGATTCTGTGCACCGGCGGCATGAGTGTTGACCCGGACGATTCCACGCCGGGTGCGATCAAACAGAGCGGCGCGGATATCGTCACCTACGGCGCGCCGGTGCTCCCGGGCGCCATGTTCCTGTTGGGCTATTACGCGGACGGCCGTCCGGTGATGGGTCTGCCCGGATGCGTCATGTACGCCAAGGCCACCATTTTTGATCTGGTGCTGCCGCGCATCGCGGCGGGCGTGCGGCTGACCAGGCGCGATTTTGTTACGCTTGGAGAAGGCGGTCTGTGCCTGGGCTGTGAGGTCTGCACTTACCCGCACTGCGGCTTCGGAGGTGTATGATATGCTGACAGCTAAGGTCATCACGGTCAGCGACCGGTCGTTCTGCGGTGAGCGGGAGGATTTGAGCGGCCCTGCCGTCAAGAATCTGCTCGAGCGGGCAGGCTACGCGGTCGGTGCGGTCGAGGTGCTGCCGGACGAGCAGCCGCGTATCGAGTCCGCGCTCATCCGTGCCGCCGACGAGGAGAAGCTCGCACTCATCGTCACCACCGGCGGCACCGGCTTTGCACCGCGCGATGTAACGCCGGAGGCGACCATCAAGGTCTGCGAAAAGCTCGCGCCGGGTATCCCGGAGGCCATGCGGGCAGCGTCCATGCAGATTACGCCGAAGGCGTGTCTGTCGCGCGCGGCAGCGGGCATTCGCGGCACGAGCCTGATCATCAATCTGCCGGGCAGTCCCAAGGGTGCGTGCGAAAACCTGCAGGCCGTGCTCGAACCCGTTGAGCATGGAATTTATATCCTGCAGGGCGGGAAAGAATAATGGAGAATTAAAAATGGAGGATGGAATGTCAGATTTCAGTTTCTGCTCCGAATAGAAAACACCCCGAACCTGTGGTTCGGGGTGAGGCTGTCGCGAAACTACAGTTTCGCCGACAAGCAGGAACGGACCGTGGGCCGTTCCAAAGTCGTCCGAAAGTTCCTATACAGAAACTTTCTCCCTCCAGAAGTTCAAAAATGGTGATACATGCTCCCCCTTTTTGAGCATTTGCAGAGCAAATGCTATTTTATGCGCGCTGCCGCGCGAAATACTGAAAACTGCTGACTATACGACTTTTTCGACAGACTGACCCCGAACCTGTGGTTCGGGGTGTTTTTGATTGGGTTCTATTTCAAAAGAAAACGGTCAACCACCGCGTTGATTTTCCATTCTCAATTCTCCATCCCCAGTTTTCAATTTACTCCAAATAGATCGAAAACTCCTGTTTCTCGGTAACATACCCGACGATTTTCGCCTCCGGCACGCTCTGCTGCAGTTCATCCAGACAGCCTTGCGCGTCCTGCTCCGGCAGGGCAAACAGCAGACCGCCGCTGGTCTGCGGGTCGTAAAACAAATCCTGCAGGGTGCGCGAAACCTTACCCTTGATACATACGCCGGCTTCCGCATACTGCCGGTTGCGGTACGCGCCTGCCGGAATCAGTCCCATCTCTGCCAGCGGGTACGCTTCTGCATGATAGGGTACGTCGTCTGCGCGAAGGTGCACGGAAACGCCGCTGCCCTGTGCCATCTCAAAGCTGTGGCCGAGCAGCGAAAAACCGGTGACATCCGTGCAGCTGTGCACCGGATATTTCACCATAACATCGCGCGCGGCCTTATTGAGCGCAGCCATCTGGCGGTAGATGCGGTCAAGCACGGACTTTTCAACCAGATCCGCTTTTGCTGCCGTGGTCAGCACGCCAACGCCGAGCGGCTTGGTCAGAATCAGCACATCACCCGGCTTTGCACCGCTGTTGGTGAGCACCTTTTTCGGATGCACGAAGCCCGAAACCGCCAGTCCGTAAATCGGCTCGGCACCCTGAATGGTGTGGCCGCCCGTGATGATCGCGCCGGCCTCGTAGGCCTTGTCGTAGCCGCCGCGCAGAATTTCCTGCACCGTATGATCGTCCATGCTCTGCGCCAGACACATGATGTTGAGCGCGAGCTTGGGCTCACCGCCCATGGCGTACACGTCGCTGAGCGCGTTGGCAGCAGCGATTTGTCCGTACAGGAACGGATCGTCCACGATGGGCGGGAAGAAGTCGGTCGTCTGCACGAGCGCGGTGTTCTCGTCAAGCACATACACGCTTGCGTCATCGCTCTTGTCATAGCCGACGATCAAACGCGGGTCGGTATGCGTGCGAAAGCCTTCAAGCAGGTGTACGAGCGTTCCGGCACCGACTTTTGCGCCGCAGCCGGCGCAGCCTGCAAGTTTGGTCAGCTTTACTTCGGTCTCCATCGAAAAATCTCTCCGTTTCCGTGATTTACTCTTCTCATTGTACCAAAATCCGTGCAGATTGGCAACCTTCATTCGCCTTGCATAGACTGGATGGGAGGGGATGCCATGGCGACCGTCAGCCTTTGCATGATCGTACGCAATGAGGAGAAGGTGCTCGCGCGGTGTCTGGACAGCGTGCGCGGCATTGCGGATGAAATTTGCATCACGGACACCGGATCGACCGACAAAACGCGGGAAATTGCCCGAAAATATGGCACTGTGCAGGCGTTTCCGTGGTGCGATGATTTCTCCGCTGCACGCAATTTTTCGTTTGCGCAGGCGCGCATGGACTATACGCTGTGGCTGGATGCAGATGATGTGCTTCTGTCGTCCGACCGTCAGAAATTGCTTGCGCTCAAAGCGGAGCTGGACGGCACGGCCGATGTCGTCATGCTGCCGTACCACACCGGCTTTGATGAGCAGGGCAGACCGACGTTTTTCTGTTACCGTGAGCGGCTGCTGAAAACGTCTGCGCATTTTCGATGGCAGGGTGCGGTGCACGAGTGCATTGTGCCGCGCGGGAACATCCGGTACGGAGACGCGGCGGTGACACACCGCAAGCCGCCGTGCGCGTACTCCGACCGCAACCTGAAAATCTACGAAAATCTGCTCGCCAAGGGGGAAAAGCTGGATGCACGCGGCAGCTATTATTACGCGCGCGAGCTGCTGGCGCATAAACGGTACGTACAGGCGGTCGAAGCGTTTGAAGCCTTTCTTGCGATGCCAGACGGCTGGACGGAGAACAAAATAGATGCGTGCCTTGGCCTGTCGCAGGCGCTGACCGCCCTCGGTGAGCGCGAGCAGGCAAAGCGGGCACTGACCCGCTCGTTTGCACTGGAGGTGCCGCGCAGTGCCGTGTGCTGTGCGCTTGCAGCCCTCGAATACGCGGATAACCGCGCAAGACAGGCGGTGTTCTGGTACGAAACCGCCATTCGAGCCGCAAGCACAGCGCCGCACGGCTTTGTTGATGTGAACGCCTGTGCTTATGCGCCGGCACTCGGCCTGTGCGTCTGCTGGGACAAATTGGGAGACCCAAAGCAAGCCTGTGCCTGGAACGAAAGGGCAGCACTTGTGCGTCCGCAGTCGGCGGCGGTGGCGTACAACCGGCGGTATTTTGCCGCGCAGGGTCTCACCGCAAAGCCGCCTTCGGCATAGACTGAACTGCCGGAGTTTTCCGGCAAATCGGAAGGAAGGGAAGAACGACATGAACGATCGACAGGACTGCTGCGGCAACTGGGAACGCCCGAGCGAACGCTGGCAGGAGCGCGTGTGCGATGCGGTGATGGGCAACGGCCGACCGGACGCGATGGGACCTCCCGGACCTCCCGGACCTCCCGGACCTCCGGGTCCGTGCGGACCGCGAGGAGAAAGGGGACCGATGGGGCCAATGGGGCCGAGAGGCATTCCGGGTCCTCCGGGACCGCCGGGCTTCCCGGGACCGACCGGTCCGACCGGTGCCACCGGCCCGACAGGCCCCGCGGGAGAAGCAGGCGCAGTTGGCGCTACCGGCCCGACCGGCCCCACAGGTGAAGCAGGCGCAGTTGGCCCAACCGGCCCGACCGGCCCCGCAGGTGAAGCAGGCGCAGTCGGCCCAACCGGCCCAACCGGCCCGACAGGCCCCGCGGGAGAAGCAGGCGCAGTTGGCCCGACCGGCCCGACAGGCCCCGCAGGTGAAGCGGGTGCAGTTGGCGCCACCGGCCCGACCGGCCCCACAGGTGAAGCAGGCGCAGTTGGCCCAACCGGCCCGACCGGCCCCGCAGGTGAAGCAGGCGCAGTCGGCCCAACCGGCCCAACCGGCCCGACAGGCCCCGCGGGAGAAGCAGGCGCAGTTGGCCCGACCGGCCCGACAGGCCCCGCAGGTGAAGCGGGTGCAGTTGGCGCCACCGGCCCGACCGGCCCCACAGGTGAAGCAGGCGCAGTTGGCCCAACCGGCCCGACCGGCCCCGCAGGTGAAGCAGGCGCAGTCGGCCCAACCGGCCCAACCGGCCCGACAGGCCCCGCGGGAGAAGCAGGCGCAGTTGGCCCGACCGGCCCGACAGGCCCCGCAGGTGAAGCGGGCGCAGTTGGCGCCACCGGCCCGACCGGCCCCGCAGGTGAAGCAGGCGCAGTTGGCCCAACCGGCCCGACCGGCCCCGCAGGTGAAGCAGGCGCAGTCGGCCCAACCGGCCCGACCGGCCCCGCAGGTGAAGCAGGCGCAGTTGGCCCAACCGGCCCGACCGGACCTGCAGGTGAAGCAGGCGCAGTCGGCGCTACCGGCCCGACTGGCCCTGCAGGTGAAGCAGGCGCAGTTGGCCCGACCGGCCCGACCGGCCCCGCGGGTGAAGCGGGCGCAGTCGGCCCGACCGGCCCGACAGGCCCGGCCGGAGAAGCAGGCGCAGTTGGCCCAACCGGCCCGACCGGCCCTGCCGGTGCAAGTCCGGAACCGGCGGCATCGGTAGCAGACGCAACCGGTGCGGACGACATCGTTGCACGGTTCAACGAGCTGCTCAACAGTCTGCGCGAGGCGGGACTGCTCAGGCTGCCGTAACCGCACAGAAAGGGAGTGGAAACACTCCCTTCAGTCTGTCAAAAAGCAGCATTTCGGCTCTTGTGCTTCGTGCGGCAGCACGCATAAAATAGAATTTGCAAAGCAAATTCATAAATTCCGGGAGCATGGTCCAGACCACCCTCTCTTGCCGCTATGCGGCAATTCACCTTGTGTATCTCGGAATTTATACAAGGGAAGAAAAAATGTGCCCGTCAGGGCGCGGTTTTTCTTCAGTATTCGCTCGAAAGCGTGGTTTCGAGCGAGAGGCTGCTCGAAAAACGATAGTTTTTCGACAGCCTCAAGGGAGTGGAAACACTCCCTTTTTCTTTGCGCTGGCATTCGACTTTATGCGCGGCTTGTGCTATACTGATAGCAGAAATATAACAGCAGGAAAGCAGGAAGTATAATGACAATTCTGAATTGTGAATGCGGAAACGAGATTTTCATCATGGACGAAACCGAAGCAACGGCTTGGCAGTGCGAGCAGTGCGGTCAGTGGTATGATTTCTTCGGTGTAAAGGTGCCCGACCCGGCATCTGTGCAGCCGAAAAAGTCGCCTCATCTTGTCAACTGGAGTGCAGGCGAGGATTTGTAAGGCAAAGCGCCGCGGCAGCGCGGACGGAACTCGCGCAAGGAACTGCTGCTTTAATTGTGCGGTGTTGCCGTAAGTCTGCCGTCAGAAAAGGACAAAAAAGCGCGGACGGAAGCTGTAAAAAGTAACAGAACTGTAACCTCGCTTTGTGTCGAAAGGTGGTATACTTATATCTTAGCAGCATATATTATAAAAAGGATAGGAAGGATGACAAAAATGGCATATGAATCGGCGCGGCAGGCGCCGCGCAGCCCGCATAGAAGAGGGCGCAGACGCAGACGGCGCAACAGTCACTACGGTGTGCTGTTTGCCCTGATCATTCTGATCATTGCGGTCATTTTCTTCGGTGTGCGGGCGGTCCGCTCGATTGTCGGAAACGTGGTCAGCAGCAACAACGTGCTGGTGTATCAGGTGGGAAACACGAATGCATATAAGAACGGCAAGACGATACAGGTTGACGCTGCGCCCTACCGTGACAGTCAGGGCAACGGCATGGCGTCCATCAGCTCGCTGTGCGATAACCTTGGATTGGAGCTGAACTGGGACGAGAATGCCAAATCCGGCACGATCACGCTCAAAAAGACCGTGCTGACAATTAAGCTCAGTGATACAAACCTGCACGTCGGTGACGCGACCGAGACCTTTGCCTCCGCACCGGTGGAGAAGAACGGCGTGGTTTATGCGCCGGTCAAGGATATCTGTCAGGCACTTTCGTGGCAGACCGGCGAGGTTGCCGCCGAAAACGGCGATCTGATCATCATTAGTCAGGCGAAAAAGGCGCTGACCGATAAGAAGATCGGTGAAATTACGGATGATGCGCTCAAGGTGCTCGGCCCGGCCGAGGGACAGGTGATGAGCGGCAGCATCGTTATGCGAACCGGCTCGGATCAGCTGCTCTATGAAGGCAGCACCAAGCACATGGTGGAAGAAGGCAAAAAGCTGGGTGCAGGTGTGCTCGATCAGGACGGCACGGCGTATATCCCGCTCAAGGCTGCGATGACCGCGCTCGGCGGCAAGGCCGAGGACGACGGCAAGGGGGCATGGAATGTCACCTGCGGCGAATCCACCGCGACCGTGGATGCGGACGACGGCAAGACCAAGGTGGACGGCAAGCGCGCCTCCGGCAATGGCTTCTCCACCTACACGGATCAGGATAAGAACCGCTTTTACGTTTCTCCGCAGGTGCTTGCGGCGATCCTTGGCAAAACGTATACCGATCTCGGTGACGGCGTATTCTCGTTCACCGGCGTAACGCTTGACGGCTTTGACAGCCAGAAGGCATACCTCAAGAACATGAAGGATAAGCTGGGCGATGCCGTGGACGGCGATATACCGGAGGCCGATGTCTATATCGCGCTGACGTTTGACGACGGCCCGACCGGCAAAAAGGATGGCTATCCGAACGGCCTGACCAACTATCTGCTGGACGGCCTCAAGCAGCGCGGCGCAGTCGCTACGTTTTTGATGGTCGGCGAGCGTGTCTCCGAGGTATCGGATGTGCTGCCGCGCATGGTAAACGAAGGCCATGAGCTGGGCAACCACACCATGAATCATCCGATGTGCCACCTGACCGGCCTCGGCACGGATGACATCCGCAGCCAGATTGACGATGCGACCAATGCGATCAAGGATATTGCGGGGCAGGCACCGCAGGTGCTGCGTCCGGTAGGCGGCGGCGTCAACTCGGATGTCAAGGCGGTAGCTGCTGAGCTGAACTACCCGATCATCAACTGGAGCGTGGACACCGAGGACTGGAAGTACCGCGATGCCGATCATGTGAAGAAGGTCATCGTGGAGCAGGCGCAGGACGGCGATGTTGTCCTGATGCACGACCTGTATGAGACTTCGGTTCGGGGTGCGCTGGCAGCGATCGACGAGCTGCAGAGCCGCACGGATAAGACCTACGCATTTGTAACGGTTTCTCAGCTTGCCGCAATTCACGGCATCACGCTGGAGCCGGGCGTTGTCTACAACGGTCTGACGGATGAAGTCGCGCAGCAGATCGCGGACGGCAGCTATTCGCCGACGGAGTTTACCTAAACTATATGAAAAAACCCGAATCGTTTGACTCGGGTTTTTTTGTTGGTATAAAATAAATTAAATTGTAGGGCGGGATGACCTCATCCCGCCGTTGTAAATCATCTGCATGTCGTTATATACGGCATATCGCGTTATTGTTCGGAATTCTCTGCCATACGATATCCCACGCCGACCTCGGTAAACAGGTACTCCGGTTCGGCAGGATTTTTCTCGATCTTGCGGCGGATATTGGCCATATTGACGCGCAGGATCTGGTTGTCACCGCCGGCTCGCGGTCCCCACAGCTCCTTGATGATGTAATCGTAGGTAAGCACCTTGCCGGCAAACTTGCCGAGCAGCGCAACGATACGGAACTCGCTGAGCGTGAGGTGGACATTCTCGCCGCGGACGAGCACCTGATGCTTGTTATAGTCGATGGTCATTTCACCGACCGTGTAGGTGCCCTCGCGGGCGATTTCGCTGTTCGCGGAGGTGGTTCTCGTGTGGCGGATGGCGGTGCGCACGCGCGCGAGCAGCTCGGCGGTGCCGAACGGCTTGGTCAGGTAGTCGTCCGCGCCGAGATCGAGCGCCTGCACCTTATCGTGCTCATGCGAGCGGGCGGAAACTACCACCACCGGCAGGCTCGACCACGAGCGCAGCTCGCGCAGGACGTCAATGCCGTCCATATCCGGCAGACCGAGATCGAGGATGACCAGATCCGGACAGTGCGAGGAGATCATGGTCTTCGCCTCGCTGCCCGAGCGGGCCAGCAGCGTTTCGTAGTCGTTGGAGTTCAAAATAGTGGAGATAAAGTGCGCAATGCTCTTTTCGTCCTCCACGATGAGTATTTTTTCTCGAATGTTCATTGCAGTTCCGGCTCCTTTTCTATCATCGGCAGGCAGAAGATAAATTCCGCACCGCCGTCCTTATTTTGTGCGTGCATCGTGCCGCCGTGTGCGCGGACAATGGCGTTGCATACAGAAAGTCCCAGCCCCATATTGCGCTTGCCGTCTCCGGTGGGCGTGTCGCTGTGGCGCAGCGTTCCGCTGAACAGCACGGGCAGCAGCTTGGGCGGGATGCCGCCGCCGTTGTCCTGCACGGCAAAGACGGCGTTTTCGCCATCCTGGTGCACAGAGAGCGCAATATGAGTGGTGTTTTTGCCGTGTCGAACGGCGTTTTCAAGCAGATTGGTCATGACCTGCTCAATGAGGATCGCATCCATCGGCACGATGAGCAGCTCATCCGGCACAGCCACCGATATCTTGACGCCGGGATAGTGCTTGCGGAATTTGCGGGCGACCTCGCCGAGCACCTCTTCGGCGGCCTCAGGCTGCTTGGTGATCCGGGTGTCCTCGCCCATGCGGGTGATGGACAGCAGGTTTTCCACCACGCGGACCAGCCACTGCGCGTCATCGCGCACATCCTCGAGCAGCTGATGCTGCTGTTCGAGAGACAGGTCGGGCGTTTCCAGAATGGCCGAGGTTGAACCAATGATGGAGGTCAGCGGCGTACGGATGTCGTGCGAGACCGAGCGGAGCAGGTTGGCACGCATTTTCTCGCGCTCGCTCTCCATGCGAAACTGCTCCTGCTGCTTGATCTTGGTGGTCATCGTGCAGGTGATGAGCGATACGCACAGCATGACGAAAAACGTCAGCGGATAGCCGGTCATCGTGAAGTTAAATTCCCAGTAGGGGAAGGTGAAGATGTAGTTGATGCCGATAACGCTCAGGAATGCGGCAAGCGTGCCGAACAGATATCCGTTTGTGAAGCGCGAGATGAGCAGCACCGCGAGAACAAATACCGGAGAGGCGAAGCCGTCGCTGATGTCCGAGCGGCGCAGCAAGGTGCAAAGCACCAGTGCACAGATAAATATCGCCGCGAAAATAAGGAAATCCCGCAGTGTAAACGAGAATAAACGCGGTTTACCGTCCTGCCGTTTCATGTCGAAGCCTCCAAGTGCATAAATGTACAAGTTAATTATAGCAGATAATCCGTTAATGTGCTGCTAAAACTTACTGAGTGGAGAATTATGCAGCAAAGATATTATCCATTCGGTAAGTTATCCTGCAGGGCAGGGCACTCCGGAGCGCCCCGCCCTGCGATTAAACGACAAAATCCTGCCGAATGTTGTACAGAACAAATATTCGGGTGACAACAACCGCTATCCGTGTTATAATAATCCATTATAGGGTAATATAGAATCAGAATCACTGCAATAATGGAGGAAACAGCTTGCTTTGGAGAGCTTTGATGAGCGGCGATATCCGCTCCGCATTTATCACACTGGCGCTTTCGCTGCCCGCGATCGTGCTGTGCCTGTCCATCCACGAGACCGCGCACGGCGGTGCTGCCTATCTGCTCGGTGACCGTACCGCGCGTGATTCCGGCCGCGTAACGCTGTCGCCGATGGCGCATATCGACCCGATCGGTTTCCTGTGCCTGCTGCTGTTCGGCTTCGGCTGGGCGCGTCCGGTGCCGGTCAATATCGCCAATTTCAGGAACAGACGCTGGGGCATGGCGCTGACTGCGCTTGCCGGTCCGGTATCCAACTTTATCACCGCCTTTATCGCGTACTGCCTGTATTTTGTGGTGCGCATGAACATGACGAATACGTTCCTGTGGTCGCTGTCGCAGTTTCTGCTCATCGTTGCGAGCATGTCGGTCGGTCTGGGTGTGTTCAACCTTGTTCCGGTGCACCCGCTGGACGGCTCGCGCGTCGTTGACGCATTTATGCCGTTTTCGTGGTCACTCAAGCTGCAGAAGTACCAGAATATCATCTTCTTTGTGTTTATCGTGGCGCTCTGGTTCGGCTGGCTGGACGGTATTATGGATTGGGTCGGCAACGGCGTTCTCATGCTGGCGGTAAACTTCGTCAGCCTGTTTCTGTAAGCTATGGATTTTCATTTAGACAACTTTGACGGGCCGCTCGACCTGCTACTGCACCTGATTTCCAAAAACAAGGTGAGCATTTACGATATCCCCATCGCGGAAATCCTTGAGCAGTACATGGCGGTTCTGCACGAGGCCGAGCACATGGATCTGGACGTTGCCGGTGACTTTATCGCAATGGCGGCGCAGCTGGTGTACATCAAGTCCAGGATGCTGCTGCCGAAGCACGAGGAGGACGAGGCCGAGGAGGACCCGAGAGCGGGTCTGGTCGAAATGCTGCTCGAGTACCAGAGACTCAAGAGCGCGACTGCGTTTTTTGCGGAAAGGAACGAAACCGGCCGTGATATCTACGTCAAACCGCCCGAACGGCAGGATGATGCGCCGGTGGAGTATCACCACACGGTAAACGATCTCATCCGCGCGGCAAACAAAATGCTGCGCCGCACCAAGCGCCGTCTGCCGCCGCCGGTGACCTCGTTTCAGGGCATTGTCGGGCGGGAGCCTGCACCGGTAGAGGGACGCGTCACCGCAATCCTCAAGCGCTTTCTGTACCGGATGCGCGTGCCGTTTATGCGTCTGTTCGACGATGCGGGAAACCGCTCGGAGATTGTGGCTACCTTTCTGGCTGTGCTGGAATTATCCAAGACCCGCCGAATCCGTTTGGAAGGGGACGGCGAGGAGATGGAGCTGATGCTGACAAATGACAACACAAAATAACGGCAGCATGACGGCGCTCGAGGCCGGACTGGAGGCCGTGCTGTTCGCGGCAGGCGATGCGGTTACCCTTGAACGGCTGTCCGCGGCGCTTGAGGCCGCACCGGCGGAGCTGCTGGACGCGGCGGCTGCACTTGAGAACCGCTACGACTTCGAGAACCGCGGCATCATGCTGCTGCGTATCGAGGACAAGCTGCAGCTGGCGTCCCGGCCGATGTACGGGCCGTATGTGCGCCGCGTGACCGAATCGCGCAGACCGCCTGCGCTGTCGCCTGCGGCGCTTGAGGTGCTGACCATCATCGCATACCGCCAGCCGGTAACGCGCGCGTTCATCGACCAGCTGAGAGGTGTCGATTCATCGAACACGGTGAGCAGTCTGGCGGAAAAGGGACTCATCGAGGAGGCCGGACGGCTGGACGTGCCCGGAAAGCCCATGCTGTTCCGCACGACCGACCAGTTTCTGCGCAGCTTTTCACTGGCAAGCATCGAGGACCTTCCGGCGCTGCCCGCGCTTGAAGAAAACGAGCAGATGGAGCTGAACATGGACGGCACGCTGCACGAGACGCCGCCTGGCGAGCAGCTGCGCTTCTTGAACGGCGAGCCTGTGCCGCCGGAAACGGAGTGACCGCCTATGGGAACGGTTTTACTCTGGATTTTAGGCATTCTGCTTGGAATTGTACTGCTGGCACTGGTGATTGTGCTGGTGCTGCTGAACATTCGGGCAGGCATTGAAGCCGTCGGCGTGACCGGCGAGGTGAGCGTGGAGGCACGGTATGGGCCGGTTCGCATTCCGCTGTACCCGAGACCGCGCCACCTGAAAAAGAAAAAAGAGGAAACGAAAGCTGAGAAGAAGAAAACCGAGGAAAACGAAAAGAAAACGAGCGGAAAGCTCGGTCTTTCGCTGCCGAAGGACGGACTGGATGTCGGTGAGATCGCAGGCACGGTGCGCGATTTCCTCAGCGACCTGACCGACCGCCTGCGCATCAGCAGACTGCGGGCGCGCGTAGTTATCGGCACGGACGATGCGGCGCAGACCGGCATTCTGCTCGGGCAGACTGCGGCGCTCTGCGGAATCATTGTTCCGTTCCTGGAGAATACTTTCGATATGCAGGATTACCATGTCAGCGCGGACGCGGACTTCAATGCTGACCATACCGAGTGGGCATTTACCGTAAACTGCTCGATACGGCCGATATCGCTCATCAGAGTGCTGCTGCGGCATGGCAAGCCAATGTATCAGCTGTACAAGAAATATTTCAAATGATCAGTTAAAACGTATAAAGGAAGGCGAAAATTATGAGTGAACATCATCCTATCAGCGATTTGATGACCGAAACCATGTCCAAAATCAAGGAAATGGTGGATGTTAATACCATTATCGGCAACCCGATCGTAGCGGCGGACGGCACGACCGTTATCCCGGTCTCCAAGGTGTCGTTCGGCTTCGGCGCAGGCGGCAGCGAGTTCGCGTCCAAGCACGCGGCAAGCGGGTCTCCGCTTGCGTTCGGCGGCGGCAGCGGCGCCGGTGTGACGGTTTCGCCGGTGTGCTTCCTTGTCATCGGCAGGGACGGCAGCGCCAACATCCTCGGCATCAACGCACAGGCGTCCGACACGGTGGACCGTCTGGTCGAGATGATCCCGGGTGCGATCAACAAGGTGTCCAATTTCGTCAGCGGCTTCAAGGGCAAGACCGAGGACGCAGCTGAAGTGGCGGAAACCCTGTCCGGCGACGAATAAAACCGCGTTTTCCCGCAAAACCTACTCGCGTGAATGCTGAGTAGGTTTTGTTATGCGGGGAGTGGTGCAATGTGAAAAAGCTGTTTTGCGTGCTTGCGCTTTTGCTCGTTCTGCCGAGGGCAGGCGCGGTGAGCGCACAGGGGGCGGTCGTGATCGATGCGGACACGGGCGAAACGCTGTTCGAGCAGAACGCGGACAGCCGCCTGCCGATGGCGTCCACCACCAAGATCATGACCGCACTCGTCGCGCTCAGCGAGGGTGACCTTGACCGCGTGTATACCGTAAAGCCGGAGTATGCCGCCGTGGAAGGCTCATCCATGTACCTGAAAGCGGGTGAGACACTCTCGCTGCGGGATACGCTGTACGGGCTCATGCTCGCGTCCGGCAACGATGCGGCGGTCGCCATCGCGGGAGAGTGCGGCGGCATGACCGCCTTTGTGGGCAAAATGAACGCCAAAGCGGCGGAACTCGGTCTGACGGACACGCATTTCGACAATCCGAACGGCCTGCCGTCCGACACGCACTACACCACCGCGCATGAGCTGGCGAAAATCACCGCGGCGGCGCTCAAGGACCCGGTGTTCCGGCAGATCGTCTCGACAAAAAGCTGCACGGTCAGCGGGCACGCGCTGAGCAATCACAACCGTCTGCTGAGCATGTATGATGGCGCGATCGGCGTGAAAACCGGCTTTACGCGGGCGGCAGGGCGGTGTCTGGTCTCGGCAGCTGAGCGCAGCGGGCGCACCATCATCGCGGTGACGCTCAATGACCCGAACGACTGGAACGACCACATGGAGATGCTCGACGCCGGTTTTGCGCAGTACAGCGAGGTCACGCTGCATAAGGCAGGAGACACGATCGCAAACGTGCGCGTGTTCGGCGGCGATACCGCGTCCGTGCCGCTCGCAGCGAAGAATACTGTGACGGCATATCTGCTGCCGGGTGAAAAGGAGAAACTGCAGCGCGTGCGCTACGGCGAAAAAATCTGCTATGCACCGGTCGTGAAGACGGCACAGGCAGGTTCGGTCGAATATCGGCTCGGGGATTGCGTGCTGGCTCGGGATACACTGGTTTACGGCGGGGAATCGCTGCTTCCGGCGGAAGAAAAATCCTTCGTTGAACGCATTATGGAACGGTTTAGAAATTGAGAATTGAAAATGGAGAATGGAGAATGACGCTATCCTTGCGCGAGTTTCATCCGCGCCGCGTCGGAATCGCCGCAGCGCGGCGTAATTAAATTCCGCCTGTAAGGCGACACATTCATTTTCCATTAAAACAATAGAACAAAACGAAAGAGGTAACATAAATGGAAGAAAGACTGCAGAAATTACTGGCTCAGGCAGGCCTGTGCTCCCGCCGTGAGGCGGAGCGTTGGATCGACGACGGCCGCGTAACGGTAAACGGCAAAAAGGCTTCGGTCGGCGACAAGGCCGATCCGCGCCGTGACAAAATTTTCGTGGACGGCAAGCCCATCGGCGGTGCCGAGGAAAAGGTGTACTTAATGCTGTACAAGCCGCGCGGTTACGTCACGACGATGAAGGACGAGCACGGCCGCAAGACGGTTGCCGATCTGGTACGCGGCTGCGGTGCGCGTGTCGTGCCGGTCGGCCGTCTGGACTACAACTCTGAGGGTCTGCTGCTGCTGACCAACGACGGCGATCTGCTCAACGCGCTGACCCATCCGCGCCACGAGGTAGAGAAGCATTACGAGGTGCGCGTACGCGGCAATCTGGAAAACATCCCGAAGCTCGCAGAGCCGATGGAGATTGACGGCTACAGCATCCGTCCGGCAACGGTTGTTACCATTGACCGTGACGAAATCAGCGCCAAGCTGCGCCTGACCATCCACGAGGGCCGCAACCGCCAGATTCGCAAAATGTGCGAGAAGTGCGGTCTGGAGGTCCGCCGCCTCAAGCGCGTGGCAATGGGCACGATGCCGCTCGACCCGCACCTCAAGAGCGGTGCATGGCGCGAGCTGACCGACGAGGAGATCGGCTATTTGCAGGACATCGCTGCCGACGTGCAGGAGAACCTCTGATTTTTTAAGGGAATCCCTGTCTTTTTGCAATTTGCACCCATATGCTCTTGCATTTTTTTGCAGGTTCACTTACAATAGTATCGTGCAAATGCAGGAATGTATGCAGAGAATGCAATGCAGGAGAGAGTATAATGAATGACCTGATCACAAAAATTCAAAGCGAGCTGCCCGGCTTTTCCAAGGGTCAGAAGCAGATCGCGCGTTTTATCTTAGAGCACTACGACAAGGCCGCGTTCATGACCGCGAGCCGTCTGGGTGTGACTGTCGGCGTGAGTGAAAGCACGGTCGTGCGCTTTGCGACCGAGCTTGGCTATGACGGCTATCCGCACCTGCAGCGCGCTCTGCAGGAGATGATCCGCAACAAGCTGACTTCGGTGCAGCGCATGGAGGTCGCGGGCGACCGCATGGGCGGCCGCGATGTGCTGCAGACCGTGCTGCATGCGGACACGGATATGATCCGCGTAACGCTCGACGAGATCGACCGCGACGCCTTTCAGGGCGCGGTGGACGCGCTCATGGGCGCTAAGCGAATCTACATCCTCGGTGTGCGCTCCTCAAGCGCTTTAGCCAGCTTTTTAGGCTTTTACTTCAACCTTTTGTTTGAAAATGTGACGCTTGTACATACGAACAGCGTCAGCGAGATTTTCGAGCAGGTGCTCCGTGTCGGACCGGGTGATGTGCTGTTCGGCATCAGCTTCCCGCGCTACTCCAAGCGCACGCTGAGTGCTATGAAGTACGCGCGCGACCGCGGTGCCCGCGTTATCGCACTGACCGATTCGCAGCTGTCTCCGCTGGCGCGTGTAGCTGATCATGTGCTGCTCGCACGCAGCGATATGGCGAGCTTTGTTGATTCGCTCGTGGCGCCCTTGTCGGTCATCAACGCACTGATCGTGGCTGTCGGCATGAGCCGCCGCGATGAGATTGAGCAGACCTTCAATAAGCTGGAGCGCATCTGGGAAGAATACGACGTATATGAAAAACCGGAGGACGATATAAATTGAACATTATCGTAATCGGCGGCGGCGCAGCCGGTCTGATGGCGGCAGGCACTGCCGCGGAGCAGGGCGCGCAGGTGACGCTGCTGGAAACCAACGAAAAAGTTGGCCGCAAACTGTTTATCACGGGCAAGGGCCGCTGCAACGTGTGCAATAACTGCGATGTGCAGGAGGTTCTGCGCAACGTGCCGGTCAATCCGCGCTTTCTGTATTCCGCGCTCGGCGGATTCGGTCCGGCGGACGTGATGGACTTTTTCGAGAACCATGGCGTTGCCCTCAAGACTGAGCGCGGCAACCGCGTGTTCCCGCAGTCGGACAAGGCAGCCGACATCATCGACGCGCTGTTCCTATGGGTGAAAAAGGCGGGTGTGACCATCGTACATACGACCGCAGACGAGCTGCTCATCGAGGACGGTGTGCTCACAGGCGTTCGCGCCGGTCACAAGACGTACAGGGCGGAGCGCGTTATCGTGGCGACCGGCGGCGCGTCCTATCCGCAGACCGGCTCGACCGGTGACGGCTATCGCTTCGCCAGGCAGGCGGGACACACGGTTGTGCCCGCAAATCCGTCGCTCGTGCCGCTGGTCGAGGACGGTGACACCTGTCAAAAGCTAATGGGTCTCAGCCTGCGCAACGTGCAGCTGACCGTGTATGAAAACGAGAAGAAGCTCTACTCGGACTTCGGTGAAATGCTGTTCACGCACTTCGGTCTGTCCGGTCCGCTGGTGCTGTCCGCGAGTGCGCATATGCGCCATTTCGGCAGCAAAAAGTACCGTGTGGAGATTGATCTCAAGCCTGCGCTGGACGAAAAGACGCTCGACAAGCGTCTGCTCTCGGACTTTGACAAGCACAAGAACAGCGATTTCATCAACGCGCTCGGTGAGCTGCTGCCGAAGAAGCTGATTCCGGTGGTGATTGAAAAGAGCGGCATCGACCCGCGCGAGAAGGTCAATTCCATCACCAAGGCACAGAGAGCGGCGCTGCTGCGCGTACTCAAGGCGTTCCCGGTCGAGATTTCCGGCAAGCGTCCGATCGCCGAGGCGATTATCACTACGGGCGGCGTGTCCGTCCGCGAGGTCAGCCCGAAAACCATGGAGTCCAAAAAGCTGCCGCACCTGTATTTCGCAGGTGAGGTGCTTGATGTGGACGCCTACACGGGCGGCTTCAACCTGCAGATTGCGTGGTCCACGGGCCGTCTGGCGGGTCTGTCGGCTGCGGAGGAGGAATCATGATGAAGTACATTTCGGTTGCCATTGACGGCCCGTCCGGGGCCGGAAAATCCACCGTGGCACGCGCTGCCGCGGCAAAACTCGGCTATGTATATGTGGATACGGGTGCGATGTACCGTTCCATCGGTCTGGCGGTGTGCCGCAGGGGCATTGCCGGAGAGGATACGGCAGGCATTATCGCAACCCTGCCGGAGATTGCCATTCAGCTGACCTATCAGGACGGCGCACAGCACGTTCTCCTGAACGGCGAGGATGTCTCCGAAGCCATCCGTACACCGGAGATTTCGTACTACGCGTCCAAGGTATCCGCGGTGCCGGAAGTACGCCGGTTTCTGCTGGAAACCCAGCGCAGCATGGCGAAAAACAGCAGCATCCTGATGGACGGCCGCGATATCGGCACGGTTATCCTGCCGGATGCGCCGGTCAAGATTTTTCTGACCGCCTCGGCACAGTCCCGTGCAGAGCGCCGCTATAAGGAACTGATTGAGAAGGGTCAGCAGGTGACGATGGACGGCATCCTGCACGATATTAACGAGCGCGACAGGCAGGACATGACGAGAGCCGTTGCGCCGCTCAAACAGGCGGACGATGCGGTTCTGCTGGATACGAGCAGCCTGACGCTCGAGGAGAGCATAGCGGCCGTTCTGCGTATTATTCGTGAAAAAACGGAGGAAAAGGCATGAAATTCAAGTACCACCGCTGGTTCCAGGCTCTGGTTGTGCCGCTTGTAGCGCTGGCGTTCCATATTTTCTTTGGCTACCGCGTGATCGGACGCGAAAACATCCCGGAGGGCGGCTGCGTTGTCTGTCCGAACCATGTGCAGCTGTCCGACCCGCCGTTTGCGGCGGTCGCACTCGGCGGCAAGACGCCGCTGCGCCTAATGGCGAAAAAGGAGCTGTTCCGGAAGAAGATATTCGCGTGGCTGATCGCGGCGCTCGGCGCTTTTCCGATCGACCGTGAGGGCGCGGATATCACTGCCATCAAGACCGCACTCGGCTGTGTCCGTGCCGGTCAGAAGCTGATCATTTTCCCGCAGGGCACACGCCATGCTGCCGAAGGCGAGACCAAAAAGGGCGCGGCTATGTTGGCAGTCAAGACCCGGGCACCGATCCTGCCGATGTATATCACCGAGGGCAAGCGTTTCCGCTGCAGAGCCACAGTCGTGATCGGCAAGCCGTTCACGACGGATCCGAAGCAGAAGGACTACGGCCTGATCGCGGATGATATCCTGCGCCGCATCTACGCGCTGAAGGAGCAGGTATGAGCGTAACGGTAGCTAAAACCGCCGGATTCTGCTTCGGCGTGCGCCGTGCCGTGGACCTCGCCGAGCAGCAGGCGAAAAAAAACGGAAAAATTTATGCCTATGGTGAAATCATTCACAACATGCACGAAATTGAGCGGCTGGAGAAGCTCGGTGTGCACACCGCGCATGCGCTGGAGGACATTCCGGACGGTGCCGGCGTGCTCATTCGGGCGCACGGTGTACCGCGGAATGTTTACACGCTGCTTCAAGCAAAAAAGTGCGAAATCTTTGATGCAACCTGCCCTTTTGTGCGGAAAATACACAAAATAGTGGACAAAGAGAGCGCGGACGGACGGCTGATTGTCATTCTCGGCAGCGCCGGACATCCGGAGGTTGTGGGCATTCAGGGCTGGTGTGGCGAGTCGATCGTGCTTGAGGGTGAGGAACAGGCGAGAGCCTTCTCGGAACGGCCTGAAATGGAAGATAAACCCATTTCTCTGGTCGCACAGACCACCGTCAACCGGTCAATTTGGAATATTTCCGTAGGACTTATAAAAAAAAGGTGTACAAACCTCAAAATTTTTGATACAATATGTAAAGCGACGGATGAGCGCCAGTCGGAGGCTCGTCTGCTTGCCGGTGTATCGGATCAAATGATCGTGATCGGAGATAAGAAAAGCTCCAACACCAAACGGCTGTATGAGATCAGTCGGTCGCTGTGCTCGGATGTGCGCTACATCGAAGACGCGGCAGAGCTTACTACGCAGGAGCTCGGGCAGCACCAGCACATCGGGATCACGGCGGGAGCATCCACACCGGCATGGATAATTAAGGAGGTCAGTAACATGATGAGCGAAGAAACCAAGATTGAAACTGGTGAGGACTTTGCAGCAATGCTGGAGGAGTCCTTCAAGACTTTAAATAATGGAGAAAAGGTAACCGGCACCGTTGTAGGTATTTCCAATAACGACGTACAGGTAGATCTGGGCGTTAAGCACACTGCGTATATCCCGCTGGGTGAGCTGTCTGACGACCCGAACTATGACGTAGCTGCCAACATCCACGTTGGTGACGAGATCGAGGCTGTTGTTGTTCGCGTAAACGACGGCGAGGGCACCATCACTCTGTCCAAGAAGCGCGTTGATCAGCTGAAGGGCTGGGAGACCGTTGAGAAGGCTTACGAGGAGCACACCGTTGTTGAGGGTGTTATCGTTGAGGAGAACCGCGGCGGTGTTGTTGCAACTGCACACGGCGTTCGCGTATTCATCCCGGCATCCCAGACCGGCGTACCGAAGGATCAGCCGATGAGCCAGCTGGTTAAGACCAAGCAGTCTTTCTATATCACCGAGATCAACCGTCAGCGCAAGCGCGTTGTTGGTTCTATCCGTGAGATCCAGAGGGAGGCTCGCAAGGCTGCTGCTGAGCAGATCTGGAACACCATCGAGATCGGCAACGAGTACGACGGCACCGTTAAGTCCCTGACTTCCTACGGCGCATTCGTAGACATCGGCGGCGTAGACGGCATGGTTCACATCTCCGAGCTGTCCTGGGGCCGCATCAAGCACCCGTCCGAGGTCGTTTCTGTTGGCGACAAGGTAAAGGTATTCGTTATCGGTCTGGATAAGGAAAACAAGAAGATCTCCCTCGGCTACAAGCGCGAGGAGGACAATCCGTGGAACGTATTCAAGTCCAAGTACGACATCGGCTCTGTTGCTGAGGTTAAGATCCTCAAGTTCATGCCGTTCGGCGCATTCGCTGAGATCGTACCGGGCGTTGACGGCCTGATCCACATTTCTCAGATCGCTGATCACCGCATCGCAAAGCCGGAGGACGAGCTGGAGGTTGGCCAGGTTGTCGAGGCTAAGATCATCGACATCAACGACGAGAAGAAGAAGGTATCTCTGTCCATCCGTGCTCTGCTCGAGGACGGCGAGGATTACGAGGACTAATTCCTCATTTAGCTGTTAAGCGTAAAGAAGCACCTGATTTATCGGGTGCTTCTTTTTTGTTAATTGGTGATTGCAAATTGGTAATTAGTAGTTAGTAATTAACGTGACGGTTAAGCGGTTATGTAAAATAACCGTCCTAATGTGTCCTAATCTGTTAAAAGGGGAATATATATTGGCAGATAATAATAGTAAAACAGTTTAGGACGGTTTAGGACAGTTTTTTAATAGAGAAATATATTGTAACGCTTCACCGTAGGGTGCGACAAGGTGATTATGCAAACGTATGCCGCATACGCTGAATGGGGTGGTATTATGCGGCGCAGACGAAAAAATGGCAGGAGACTGGCACTTGTCATGCTGATACTGATAGTAGCGGTTGGTCTTGGTCTGCTGACCATACGCTTTCAGCGCATTTTCATGGAGTATGCCGTCAACGTCTGCGAGGACAGCGCCATCAAGGAGATCAACACGCTGATGGAGGACGAGGTTTTCTCCCATCCGGACGAATTTGCCGACCTTGTGGTGCTTGAGCGCGACAGCGACAACCGCATCACGGCCTTGCGTACGGATATTATCGCAGTCGGAAAGGTGAAGGCGCGTATCGTCAACGGTCTGTTTGAACGGCTGGATTATCTGGAGGAAACGCAGACCGAGGTGCCGCTCGGCACGGTATTCGCGCCCAATTTGTTTACCGGAATGGGTCCGAGGGTGAAGGTCGGTCTTGCGGGACTTGCTCAGATGGAGGCGCGGTTCGTCAGCGCGTTTACCTCGGCGGGCATCAACCAGACGCGCCACCGGATTCTCATTGAGGTACACGCCGGCTTCCGCATTCTCGCGCCGTTTGGCGGGGAAGACCGGGAAATCGTCTCGACATACCCGGTCACGGACACGGTTATCGTCGGCACGGTGCCCGAACGGTACACCTATATCGGCGGCTCCGGCTCTGATCTGCTCGGCGAAATCCGCGATTACGAGGAAAATTCGGATATTTCTCACGAAATCGGAAAATAATACTTCAAAAACTGCTCGTCATTTGGTATACTTAATCTGTGTGAGTATTTGCTCACACCAAAGGAGTTTTATTATGGACGTGCGTGAGCAGATTACCGCTCTGCGGGAGCAGCTGCGGTATCACAACGAAAAATACTATAACGAGGACGCGCCCGAGATCACCGACTATGAGTACGATATGCTGCAGCGTCAGCTTCGCACGCTCGAGGCCGAGCATCCGGAGATGGCGGACGCGAACTCTCCGACCCAGCGGGTCGGCGGTACGGCGAGCAGCCGCTTTGCCAAGGTGACGCACGCCTACCCACTCGAAAGCCTGCAGGATGTTTTCTCGTTTGACGAACTCGGCGAGTTCTATTCCCGTGTGGAGAATGCCGTCGGACAGGCGGAGTACGTTGTCGAGTACAAGATCGACGGCCTTTCGGTCGCGCTCGAATATGTGGACGGCGTGTTCGTCCGCGGTGCGACACGCGGTGACGGTCAGGTGGGCGAGGACGTAACCAAGAACCTCAAAACCATCAAGGACATCCCGAAAAAGCTGGAGAACGCACCGCCGCATCTCATTGTGCGCGGTGAGGTCTACATGAAAAAGTCCGTGTTCGATGCGCTCAACGCCGAACTGGAGCTGCATGAAAAGCCGCTGCTTGCCAATCCGCGCAACGCGGCGGCGGGTTCTCTGCGGCAGAAGGACAGCAAAATTACGCGGGAAAGAAAGCTGTCCATCTTCTGCTTCAACATCCAGAACAGCGACGAGCTGCCGATGGAAAGCCATGTGCAGGCGCTCGATTACCTCAAGAGCCTCGGTTTCCCGACAAGCCCGCGCTATCCGGTCTACACCGACCCGCGGGACGTGCGGCGCGAAATCGAGAACATGGGCGAGACCCGCGGTGAACTGGATTTCGACATTGACGGTGCTGTTGTCAAGGTCAATTCCTTCGCGCAGCGCGAAACGCTCGGCTCGACCGCGAAATTTCCTCGGTGGGCGGCGGCGTACAAGTACCCGCCCGAGGTCAAGCAGACCCTGCTCAAGGATATCGTCATCACGGTGGGACGCACCGGCGTGCTGACACCGAATGCCGTGCTTGAGCCGGTAAGGCTTGCCGGTACAACGGTTTCGCGTGCAACGCTGCACAACCGCGATTTTATCCGTCAGCTCGATGCCCGCGTGGGCGACATCGTTTCTGTACGCAAGGCAGGAGAGATCATCCCAGAGATCATCGGCGTGGAAAAGGACCGGCGCCCGCTGGATTCGGTTCCGTACGAGTTCCCGAAGGTCTGTCCGGTGTGCGGCGCTCCAGTCTACGATGACGAGGACGAAGCCGCGATCCGCTGCACGAGCGCGTCCTGTCCGGCGCAGCTGCTGCGCAACCTGATGCACTTTGCGTCGCGTGACGCGATGGACATTGACGGCTGCGGCGAGGGCAACCTGCAGAAGCTGATCGACGCCGGACTGGTCAAGTCGGCGGCTGACCTGTACGACCTGACGGTCGAGCAGCTGCTGCCGCTCGGCAAAAAGGTGGACACTTGGGCGAACAACCTTGTCCGTTCGATCGAGGCGAGCAAGACCCGCGACCTGTCGCGGCTGCTGTTCGCGTTCGGCATCCGGCATGTCGGACAGAAGGCGGGCCGCATCCTGAGCGACCACTTCGGCTCGCTGGACGCACTGCTTGCCGCACCGGTAGAGGAAATGACCGAGATCCGCGACATCGGCCAGACCACCGCGGAGAGCATCGCCGCTTGGCGGGAGCTGCCGCAGTCGCATACACTCATCGAAAAGCTGCGCGCACACGGCGTCAACTTTATCGGTGAAAAGACCGCAAAGAGCGACCTGCTCGCCGGAAAGACCATTGTGGCAACCGGCAGCCTGACGCTCTATACCCGCAAGGAGATCAACGATCTGATCGAGTCTCTCGGCGGCAAAGCGGCCGGTTCGGTCTCGAAAAAGACCAGCTACGTTGTCGCAGGCGAAAACGCCGGCAGCAAGCTGCAGAAGGCAGCGGAGTTGGGTGTTCCGGTGCTGACCGAGGAAGAGTTTAAGACGATGATTGAAGAAGGCAGCGGAAACGCTTAAATAAGATATGCCGTAGGGCACCCCGTCCTACGATAGATCATAAAATTCGTATCATAGAGTTAAGATAAATAATTAGGAGGCAAACGACATGGCAATTTCCAGAAAAGAAATTGAGCACATCGCGTCCCTGGCACGTCTGGATTCGACCGGCGGCATTTTCGACCGTCTGGCCGATGACATGCAGGGTATCGTCGCAATGGTGGACAAGCTGGCTGAGCTTGACCTGGGCGACATCACCGATGTTATCAACACCGAGCGCAAGAATGCGTTCCACGAGGACGAAGTGATTCAGGAATTCACACCGGATGAGCTGATCGAGCCGAATGCACCGGACTTCCAGTGCGGCGGCGTAGCAGTTCCGCGTGTTGTCGAGTAAGGAGGGGACAGAATCATGGCACTTTACGAAAAAACTGCGTCCGAGCTGTCCGAGCTGCTCGGCAAAAAGGAAATCTCCGCAGTAGAGCTGGCAAAGGACGTTTTTGCCCGCACCAAGGCGGTAGAGGATAAGGTTCAGGGCTACGTTACCGTAGCCGAGGAAGCAGCGCTCGCGCAGGCTGAGGCTGTAGACAAGAAGCGCGCAAGCGGCGATACGCTTTCCGCTCTGGCCGGTATTCCGATTGCAATTAAGGACAACATCTGCACCAAGGGCACGCTGACCACCTGCGCGTCCAAGATGCTGGCGGGCTTCAAGCCGCCGTATAACGCAACCGTTATGGAGAAGCTGATTGCTTCCGATGCGGTCATCACCGGCAAGGCCAACATGGACGAGTTCGCAATGGGCTCCTCCTGCGAGAATTCCGCTATGCACCCGACCCACAACCCGCATGGTCTCGACCGCGTACCGGGCGGTTCCTCCGGCGGCTCCGCTGCTGTTGTTGCAGCAGGCGAGGCTCCGCTGGCGCTCGGCTCGGATACCGGCGGCTCTATCCGTCAGCCGGCGTCCTTCTGCGGCGTTGTCGGCATGAAGCCGACCTACGGTGCGGTTTCCCGTTACGGTCTGATCGCATTCGCGTCTTCTCTCGACCAGATCGGCCCGTTCGGCCGCTCCATCGAGGACGCAGCCATGCTGCTCGATGCGGTTACCGGTCACGATCCGCTGCACGATTCCACTTCTGTCAAGACCCCGTTTGAAGGTTCGCTGCGCGCCAACCTGAACGCTGACGTCAAGGGTCTCAAGATCGGTCTGCCGAAGGAGTATTTCGGCGAGGGCATTTCGGATGCCGTTCGCAAGAACGTTATGGCGGCTGCAGAGGCGTACAAGGCACTCGGCGCGGAGGTATTCGAGATCTCTCTGCCGCTCGTTGAGTATGCACTGCCGATCTACTACATCCTCTCCTCCGCAGAGGCTTCCTCCAACCTTGCCCGTTTCGACGGCGTAAAGTACGGCTACCGCACCCCGAATGCAGGCGATGACATCATCGAGCTGTACACCAAGAGCCGTTCCGAGGGCTTCGGCGCCGAGGTACAGCGCCGCATCATGCTGGGCACCTACGTTCTGTCCTCCGGCTACTACGATGCGTACTACAAGAAGGCTCGTGCCGCACAGCGCAAGATCCGCGAGGAGTTTGCAAACGCATTCGAGAAGTGCGACGTCATCCTGACGCCGGTTGCGCCGACCACCGCTTACGAGATCGGCTCCAAGACCACCAATCCGCTCGAGATGTACGCAGGCGATATCTGCACGGTTTCCGTCAATATTGCCGGTCTGCCGGGTCTGGTTCAGCCGTGCGGTTTTGATGAGAACCACATGCCGGTCGGCATGCAGCTCATCGGTCCGCGCTTCGGCGAGCAGACGCTGCTGAACGCCGGTCTGGCCTTTGAGCAGGCGTCCGGTCTCAAGAACATCATCGCTGCACTGTAAGGGAGGAAGACAAACATGAAATACGAAGCTGTCATCGGTCTGGAAGTGCATGCGGAGCTGTCCACCAAGAGCAAGATCTACTGCTCGTGCTCCACTGGCTTCGGCGCACCGATCAACACCCACACCTGCCCGGTCTGCACCGGTATGCCGGGCGCACTGCCGGTACTCAACAAGCAGGTTGTACACTACGCCGCCAAGATGGGCAAGGCTACCGGCTGCACCATCAATCAGCTGTGCAAGGCTGACCGTAAGAACTATTTTTACCCCGATCTGCCGAAGGCATATCAGATTTCCCAGTTTGATGTGCCGATCTGTGAGAACGGCGAGGTATTCTTCTATGTGGACGGCGTGAAGCACTCCTGCCGTCTCGAGCGCATCCACTTCGAGGAGGATGCGGGCAAGCTGCTGCATGACGAGATCGACGGCACCATCGTTGACTTCAACCGCTGCGGCGTACCGCTGATCGAGATGGTAACCCGTCCCGACCTGCATTCCTCTGCCGAGGCGAAGGAATTCCTTGAAATGATCAAGACCACCCTGTCCTACCTCGACATCTGCGACTGCAAGATGGAGGAAGGCTCCATCCGCTGCGACGTAAACGTTTCCATCCGTCCGGAAGGCTCCACCGAGCTGGGCACCCGTGTCGAGATGAAGAACATCAACACCTTCTCCGGTGCGGTTCGTGCGATTGATTACGAGATTGCACGCCAGATCGAGGTTGTAGAGAACGGCGGCGAAATCCAGCAGGAGACCCGCCGCTGGGACGACGTTAAGCTGAAGAACACGGTAATGCGTACCAAGGAAGACGCACAGGACTACCGTTACTTCCCGGATCCGGACCTGATCGCCGTCGAGATTTCCGACGAGTGGCTGCACCGGATCGAGAGCGAGGTTCCGGAGCTGCCGATCACCCGTTACGAGCGTTACCTCAACGAGTACGGCATGACTGCCATGGAGGCGCGTCTGCTGTCTGACAGCTTTGAGAAGGCCGAGCTGCTCGACGCTGCCGCAAAGCAGGTTAAGCCCAAGGCTGCCGCAAACTGGATCCTGTCCGATATCTCCAAGTACCTGAATGACAAGGGCGTAAGCCTCCGCGAGACCAAGATGACCGCAGACAAGCTGGTTGCTCTGGTCAAGCTAATCGAGGCGGGCACCATCTCCGGCAACGCCGGCAAGAAGGTTCTGCCGAGCATGTTCGAGACCGACGAGACCGTTGAGGCCATCGTTGACCGCATGGGCCTCAAGCAGGTATCCGACGAGGGCGCTATCCTCGCCATCGTACAGGACGTTATCGCCAAGAACGAAAAGGCTGTTGCCGACTTCAAGGCAGGCAAGAATGTGACCGGCTTCCTCGTAGGCCAGTGCATGAAGGCTTCCAAGGGTCAGGGCAACCCGCAGATCATCAACAAGCTGATCGCATCCGAGCTGGCAAAGCTGTAATTCAGCTTAAAACCGAATTGATACAAGAGGATACAGAACGGTACTGTTCTGTATCCTTTTTTGTGCTTTTGGGGGAGAAATTTGTCGGAGAGAGCGGCTGCATTGGGGGGAAATGTTATAAATCGACAGATATAGGAGCTATTATGTATAAATGGATATGCAGGTATCAACTGGATGAGAAATACAGAAAAGAGTAAAACTGGAATTTGGCAGGTGAAGGAATGCATATAACGGATTGGCTGGAAATATTGGGTGAGCACTTTCCGTTGGTGGTGATCGGCTGCGTTGAGGCACTGCTGGCAGTTGCACTGCTTTGTGCGGCGCTGCGGAACCGCGGGCAGTGTGCGGATAAAAAAAGGAGCGCACTTCGGCGGGCAGATGAGATTCTGCTGTACAACATGGATCGACAGAGTAATGACGTATGCCTTGTCATGCGTCAGCACGACCTGTTGCCGCTCTGTGCGGCAGGCGATATGCAGAGCCTGCTCGGTGTGACGTTCGAGCAGCTCCGGCAGGATGTTATGCTGCTTGCGGACGCGCTGGAGGACGGGCAGAACGGCGTTTCTGTCTGGAAGAAATACCGTGCGTGGGACGGAGCGCAGCCGTTTGAGACCGTCCTTCGGACAAAGAACGGCGAGTGGGTGCAGCTGAATGTGACCCGCGGTGAGGACGATGGATATGATCTGTTCTGCTTCAGCCGCACGACCGGGCTGTGCGGTCGGATGGAACAGTACGAGGAGCGCCTTGCCAAGATCGAGGAGGAGAGCCGGTCCAAGACGACCTTCCTGTCGCGCATGTCACACGAGATCCGTACCCCAATGAACGGCATAATCGGCATGCTGACGCTCGCGGAGAACCACCTCGAGGCGAATGCACCGGCGATGCAGTATCTGACCAAGGCAGATGAGCTGTCCGATCACATGCTCGCGCTCATCAACGACATTCTGGATATGTCGCGTATAGAGGCGGGCAAGGTCGAACTGGAAAACAAGGTGTTCAGCTTGCGGGAGCTGGGTGACCGCCTGTACGATATGTTTGCGAAAAACCTCGACAGCCGCGGCATCCGCTACGAGGTCAGCTTTGACGGTGTGGCCGTGGATTACGTCCTTGGCGATGAGCTGCGCATCAGCCAGATTATCATCAATTTTCTGTCCAATGCGGTCAAATTTACGAGCGAGGGTGAAATTATTGTCACCTTCCGGCAGATGATGCTGCGGAACGGTGTGGCAGATATGATGATCCGCGTACACGATACCGGCATCGGTATGCAGCCGGCGTTTATCAGCCGTATTTTCCGTCCGTTCGAGCAGGAGACCGTGGGGACCTCTCGGAAATACGGCGGCACCGGTCTCGGCATGGCCATCACTGACCAGCTTGTCAAGCTGATGGGCGGCGAGATCGTGGTGGAGAGCCAGCCGGGCAGAGGCTCGGATTTCTCGGTGTATCTGCATCTGCCGGTTGCTGAAAAGCCTGCGGAACCGGCGGCAGAGCCGTCTCGCGCATCCACGGAGGAGAACGCGGATGCGTTCCGCGGCAGACGCATCCTGCTTGTCGAGGACAACGAGATCAATGCAATGATCATGGTCGAGGTGCTGCAGGAGATGGGCGCCGAGATCGAGAAGGCCGAAAACGGACAGATCGCGGTGGATATGTTCGCAGATCATCCGGAAAACTACTACGATTTTATTCTGATGGACGTGCAGATGCCGGTGATGGACGGCCGCACGGCGGCCCGCACCATTCGTGCGATGGAGCGTCCGGATGCGAAGAGCATCCTGATTTTTGCGCTGTCGGCAGATGCGTTTGTCGAGGACGAGCGCTTGTCTATCGAGAGCGGCATGAACGATCATTACGCAAAACCGGTCGATTTTCAGGCACTGCAGCGTAATATCGGCAAATTTCTGCAGAGAAGAGAAAGGAGGAGCTGATGGGAAAGCTGGATAAGATTCTGCTGTCGCGGGCAATACTGACCAAAACCGTACTCGGTGCGGCAGCCGCCGCAGCGCTGACAACGGGCACGGTTCTGGGCGTTTCGTCGTACCGCTCGGGCAATCATTTTCACCCCTCGGACACGGAGCGCGGCTTCAATGCCAATCAGGTGCATTTTGACGACGATCAGGACGTAAAGGGCAGCGACAGCACGGCAGAAAAGGACGACAGCGAGCTTTGGGAGCGGGACAGCGGCGCGGACGATACCAGCGGCCCGCAAAACGACAGCAGTGCGGATTTCATGTTCCAGCGCGAGCGCATGCAGGAGAATTTCTCCGACCCGCTCTCGGTTGCCGGCGGCACGGCAGACACGAGCATGACGGCGAGCAGCTCCGGCGATATCGTATATAACGTGACGAATGACCGCGACAGCGCGGATGTCATCATCGGCGGCAGACCGGGCGGCACGACTGCCGTTGTGCCCGGAAACGGCGGCGCCGGCACAGGAGAAAATCCGGGCGGCAATAGCGGCGCGGCAAATCCGGCAAAGCCTGATACGCCGAATACCCCGGGAGAGCCGTCCGCGCCGGGCAATCATAAGCCGAGCAAGCCGGGCGGCGGCAATTCGGACAATACGAATGGCGGCGGCACGGCTGCCCCGCCATCAGGACAGGGCGGCTCCATTGCGGATACCATGCGGGAGCCGGATTCCGGAAAGACCAGCGTAGGCATCTTCGGCGAGCACGATCCGATCAGTAAGCCGTATTATGAAGGGAATGTGAATGACAACACAGTAAAGGAGGTTGTTATTCGGCAGCCGCAGAATAGTTCGGGAGAGGCAGACCCGTCTGCGCTGTACGCCGGTCAGAAAAACATCACTGCCCGCAAGATCTACAATGCATTGGAAACCTATGTAAATGACCACAACGGCAACATTTACTACTGGAGCAACCTGAAGGGTGCAGACAACAGCGATTTGCATTTCGGCGTGTTCGTCCGTATCAACGGTATCTGGATCGGCGATACCTTCTTCAGCTTCTTTAATGAGGCAACCGGAGAATATGATAAGACTCTGGATGAGATTCCGAGCGATGCGACCGAGATCAAAATCAGTGCGTCTTACCGCTTCAGTGCAGAAAGTGCGTGGAAGGACTACTCGGATGTTACCTATACGCTGGAGCGAAACCGTATCTTCATCCTCAACCGCAGGCTGACGGAAAGCGATAAAAACGGTCAGTTCAGCAGTGATATCCTGCTCAATCCATATAAGGATACCAGCTTTGATCCGGATGATGAGAGCAAGGTAATCGACCTGTACAGCTATCAGAGAGATCTGCTGGGAGAGGAACGTCTGTCCGCGTTGTTCCCCGGCTGGCTGGAGGACGGCAAGCTGATTCCGTGGATGTATCATCCGGCGGCGGGCCGTCGTGTTATCGAGCCTGTGGATATGGTCCCGTTGGAGGATAATTATATAGTGCAGGTCAAAATCCGTTGGTATGACATGGATACCGGCGCGGTAACCCGTTCGCAGGACGATGCCGCAGACGGTCCTACAGCGGATTCTTGGGACGAGACCGAATCGGATCTGCCGGTCAGCGCACCGCAGTTTTCAATCACCCAGAAATTCATCTACATGCAGACACTTACCGGCTATGAGGGCGATCCCGGCAGTGTGCTCGAGGTACCGAAGTATGTGCAGGCGGTGGATATGGGCACGGAAAACACCCTGCATGAGGTTGATTACATCAAAATTCCGGATACGGTGCGGTATGTCAACACGAAAAGCTACAGCGAACAGACGGAAGGCACACAGACAGCCGTAAAGGGCATCAAGGTCAAGAAGGGCTATATTGTGGATGCGGGCAGCACAGCGTATGCCGCAACCGCGGACGGTATTCTTACCAATGCGGACGGCAGTGCATACCTCGGCATTCCGTATGACATGACCGAGCTGACCGTTCCGAAAAATGTAGAGAAGGTGACGCTGCCGAACGCAACACAGGTGACCAGACTGGTCCTGCAGGCGAAAGCTGCCTGCGACCTGCCGAAAATCGACTTTGGCGGTATGGACAGCGGCGTTATTATTGTGGAGCCGGACGTATTTCATGCTTTCGTGCGCAGTAACGAAACTGCGCTGGAAGGCATGCGTGTGAACGTTGCATCCTCGGACGGCAGTTGGGAATCACACGATGGTGCTTATCTGGAGAAGGACGCCGAGGGGAACAAAACGCTCACCCGTGTGCGGGCACAGACCAGATATTATACTCTGCCGAGCGGCGTCAATGCCATCGGTCCGAACGCATTTGCGGACGCGGAAAAGGTTGAAACTATCATTCTGCCCGAGGGCGAAGACGGGATTGCAATCGCCCCGGACAGTTTCCAAAGCAGCAATGTGGATACCATCCTGTGCGGCGGGAAGGCGCAGGCAGAGAACGTGCAGGCGCAGCTTGACGCGGCAGGCATTACGGATGTCCGCGCAATCGTCCTGCAGACCAACAGCCGGGGCGAGACCTACTACACAGACGAGCGCAGCGCGGAGGTTGTGCTGATGGCCGGTGACCCGGCTAAGACCGAGTTTGACGGCACGATTCAGGATGCGGACGGCAATACGCTGTGGGTGACCACACTGGCGGACGGTGCGTTTGCAGGCAGTCAGAATCTGCAGTGGGCGCTTCTGCCGGAATCGCTGACAAATATCGGTGCACAGGCGTTTTACGGCTGCTCCGATCTGGAGGGCATCATGGTTGATGCGAACGGAGAGGTGTCTGTCGGCAATGCGGCGTTTGATAACTGTACCTCGCTGAACTTTATCGCGTCCAACGCGCCGTCCATCAATATGGGCGAGTATTCGGTCAGCACGGGAGCACAGGCAACGGTGATGTATTCCCCGACCGGGGGAATCGGCTACGGTGAGGACTGGACGTATTTCATTGAGGAATCCGGTGTGCAGCGCTACGATGTTGTAGATATCGGCAGCACGAAAATGCTGTACGGCGCGAGCGATGGCAAGGACTGGCTCGGTCTGCGTGCCGGCAGGCACACCGAAGGGGAGCTTGCCTTGCCGGGGGGGACGATAGAGCTGTTCGATAAGGCGTTTTACGGCGCCGAGGGCTCGTTTACCATCAACTGGGATAAACTGCCGGACCTGCAGTATATTGATGCTTATGTGTTTGCCGATTCCGGTCTGGAGGGTGAGGTCGTTACAGCCGTCAGCGAGGTCGGTGAGGCGGCATTCCAGAGCACAAATATCACGAAGCTGGAGTTGAACGGCTATATACAGCGTCTGGATATGAACTCGTTCGTGGATTGCAAGAGCCTGACCGGTGTTTCCATTACACGGGGATTTGAAAATAACAGCAGCATATACACCGGTCTGTTCAGTGCATGCAGTGCGCTGGAGGATATCACGATTGCTGATTTCGGCAATGTGCCGCAGCTTTTGACATTCAGTGCATCCTCCGCGTTTACCTTTAACTATGAATGGACGTGGCAGGATACGCTGCAGCGGGTTCACATCAGATCCGACTGGGAGACCGGAGACGATATTGCACCGTCTTATGTAAAGAAATGGCGCTATTCGCTGCTCGGCAGCATGGACACACCGAATGCGACCGGCTACATGAATCTGTGGGACAACACCATGATGGACCTGATGTTCAATGGAACATGGGAGGATCTGTATGCAGAAACCGATGCGGCAGTTAAACAGAAACTCGTGGATGTGGAGAACGATATCCGCACCATGCTTGACGCAGAAACGAAGGTAGAGGAACCCTCGGAGTTCTATCCGTATCGTGTACGGGGAGATTATATTACGCTGATCGGTGCGCCGTCCGACAAGACCACGATTGATCTGGATAGTGAAACACTGGGACTGCTGGATGGCTGGTGTTTGGATTATATCGGTGAGGGAGCCTTCTCCAATACCAAAAACCTGGAATATCTCGTCTTGGAAAGCGGTCTGGCCGGCATTGAGCAGGATGCGCTCCGAGGAGTGGAGAGCGATACGCTGACCATGACCTTCATGGATGGCAATCCGCCGGAGCTGCTGAATTTTACACCGGGTGAGGGATATTCCTTCGGTATTGATGAAAGCAGGATCAAAATCTACATTCTTGCCTGGGGAGATGAGGAGGCTTATCTCCGTTTCATTGAAAAATGGATCTACCCGATGGCGGGATATGAAAACTATGCGGAAATGTATGAAGCTGTCGCTGCAGGCATGCCGAATGCAGCCGAGGAGGAAATCCATGCCAAAATGGAGGAAATCCTGCTGCCGGTCGAGAATCGTATCCGCAGAATGCTGTGGCATCGTGAGTGGATTCCGGGCACATCGGAATTTGAAGAGGGCACCACTGTAGATACTCACTATCCGGAAGTGGACAAGCTCAGCTTTGAGCTTGCACCGAAAAAGCAGGAGCCGGAAATGGTTGAGCCGGATGATCAGAACAGGAATCCGGATGAGAAGGATGACCTGACGCCGGTCCCGGAGCCGAATCCCGGCACGGACACGGACACCTCAAACGGCAATACCAGCGAACCGCCGACCATCGACGACGATGCGGCAAACGAGCCGGCCGGTGACAGCACCGGCAAGGACACCGGCTCTGCCGACACCTCGGCGGACGATGCGACGGTTCTGCCGATGCCGGACGGCAAGCACGAGATCGTCATTCCGTCCGAACCGTCGGACAGCACTTCCACAGAAGATGAAGGAGAAACAGAATGATTGTTGAACAATCCAAGCAGATCATTGCCGAGGTCAATAAGGCGTTCATCGGCAGAAAAGATATTGTCGAGAAGATCCTGATGACCATTTATGCCGGAGGTCATGTGCTGCTGGAGGACTGTCCCGGTGTGGGCAAGACCACGCTCGCCGTGGCGTTTTCCCGCGCGCTGGGACTGAGCAACAAGCGCGTTCAGTTTACGCCGGATACGCTGCCGTCCGACATCACCGGCTTTACGATGTACAGCCGCGAGACCGGCAGGTTCGAGTACCGCGAGGGCGCGGCGAGCTGTCAGCTGCTGCTGGCCGACGAGATCAACCGTACCTCACCGAAAACGCAGTCTGCGCTGCTTGAGGTCATGGAGGAGCACACCATCACGGTGGACGGCGAAACGCACGCGCTGCCCGCGCCGTTTATCTGCATTGCGACCCAGAACCCGCTGGGTTCTGCCGGTACGCAGCCGCTGCCGCAGAGCCAGATCGACCGTTTCATGGTCAGCCTGTCCATCGGCTACCCGACACTCGAAAACCAGATGAAGATCATCAACGCACAGCGGTACAGCAATCCGCTGGAGGAGATCCGCGCGGTGACTAACGCGCAGAATCTGCTTGAGGTGCAGAACTACCTGACCTCGGTGCGCATGACCGACGGCGTGCTGGCGTACGCCATCCGTCTGTGCGAGCAGACCCGCAGCCATCCGCTGGTGGAGCTGGGCATCTCTCCGCGCGGCGTGTCCGCACTGGTCAGGATGGCGCGCGCAGGCGCGATTTTGCGCGAGCGCAACTACGTTGTGCCCGAGGATGTGCAGAACGTGTTCGTTGATGTATGTGCACACCGTCTGGCGCTGCGCCCGCAGGCGCGCGTGGAGGGCGTTGCCGCAAAGCAGGTGCTGGAGGAGATCATGGCGAAGATCAAGCCCGCGCACGCAGAGGAGTGAGGCGCTATGTGGAAAAACCGGCTGGCGTTCGCGCTGCTGTATGCGGCGCTGCTCGTGCTGCTGCTCCTGTTCAGCAAGCCGTTTCTGCTGGCGGCGCTCATCGTTCTGGTGGTATCGGCGGCGCTGATGGCGCTGCTCACCCGCAGGGATGCGCGGCTGCTGCGCACCTCTGTGCGCGTTAAATCTGGCGGGCGGGAAGGCGAAACCGTACCGATGACGTTCACGTTTGCGCCGAAACGGCGGCTGCTGGCGGCACAGAGCATTCTGGTCGAGGTGGAATCCCGCAACGATATGTTCGGCGTGAGCGTGCATAAATATCTGGCGTTCGACCTGGCGGACGATCAGCAGGAGTATACCATCGGTGTGCCGCTCGTCTGGTGCGGCAAGGTCACGTTCCGCTGCATTTCGGTGCAGGTGCGGGATATGTTTGGGCTGTTCAGCAGCAAGGCAAAGCCGTTCCCCGAAATCTGCACGGTGGTCTACCCGCATCATGTGCGCGTTTTAACCGAGCTGTCGAGTGCAACGATCGGCGCAACGCGCAATGACGGCGTTATGCAGAACCGTAAGGGCAGCGATGCAAGCGAAATGTTCGACATCCGCGACTATGTCCCGGGTGATGATATACGAACCATTCACTGGAAGCTGTCCGGCAAGACGGATGAGCTGATCGTTCGTCAGGCGAGCGCCCCTTCTCATTACAATATCGCGCTGCTGCCGGATTTCGGCCGCAGCCATCTGGCCGGACCGGAGGCACAGCAGGAGCTGAATGCGGCTGTCGCCATTGCATCGTCCGTTGCCGAGCGGCTGATTCGCCGCGGCGTGCCGTTCTGCACCGTTGTACCGACGAAACAAGGCATAGAGCGGTTTGAGGTATGCACGGAGCGGGATTTTCACGAGCTTCTGCCGCGCTGGCTCAGCTTTCCGGTGCAGGAGACCGGCGGTTCGGGCCTGCGGTACTTTGTCATGGAGCATCTGGACCGGTATTTCACGCGCCTGCTCATCTTTTCCGCAGGACGCTATGAGCAGGATCTCAGCGGACTGGACAGCCGCGTCGGTGTACTGGTGCTGAGTGCGGTTTCGGGCATCAAGACCGCCCGTGTGGAGGGCAGCGGCTCGTGCAGCATCATGGAGCTGCCGGCCGAGCAGGATATCAATGAAGTGTACCGCGTGGTATGCTGAGTCATAGGAGTAAACGATGAAGCAGGCTGAGATTCGGCGGTATCGACCCGGCGAACGGACAAATCCATATCTGGCCGCCGGATGGATGGCGCTGCTGGCGGCATTGCTGCTGAGTGGTTCGCTGCTGGCCATGCAGCGGCTGTGGAACGGCCGCGCACCGTCCCTTGCTGCCGTGTTTGCGGCTGCCGCGCTCAGCGCACTGTGCGGCGCTGCGGCGGATTTTGCGGCGAAACGCATTCCGGCGGCGCAGCTGCTGATGCTCGCACCCGTTCCGGCCGTGCTGATCGTGACCGGTTTCCGCGGATACATTGCAGGCGGCCGTGCATGGCTCAACACCATGCTCGACCGGTGGAATACGGTGCATGAAGGCGGTCTCGCGCTGTTTTCCGGTACAGCCTCCGAGCGGGATGCATGGGCGTTTGCGCTGTTGGCGGCGGTGCTCATCGGACTGCTGTCATGGTATGCGGTCAGTCGGCAGAGCAGCTGGCTCGCGGCGTTCATCAGCGTATTCTGGCTGCTGCTTTCGCTGTTCGGCGAGGGATTCTATCCGTTGGCGCTTGTGCTGCTGACAGCGGGGCAGCTGGGTCTGCACATGACGAGCGGCAGCCGCGCGATCACCCGCAGAGCGGTTGCATGGTGCCTTGGCATATCGGCAGTGCTGTGTGCCTGTGCGGTGGGACTGTCCGGCACGGAAATGCCGTCGGTCGATCGTCTGCGGCAGAATATCAAGCAGACAGTGCACGATCTGCGCTACGGCAGGGATACGCTGCCGCAGGGCGAGCTTTCTCAGGCGAACCTTCTGCACGGAAGCAGCGAAACCATGCTGAATGTACGCACGGAACAGGAAAAGTCGGTCTATCTGCGCGGATTTACCGGCGGAAAATATGAAAACGGCACATGGAAACCGCTGCCGGATGCCGTCTACGGCGGAGAAAACATCGGCATGCTGGACTGGCTGCAGACACAGGGCTTTGACCCGTTTACACAGTCGGCGGCATACTATCGGCTGACCGGCGATGCACCGGAGACCAACACGGTCGAGGTGTCGGTGAAGAACGCTTCGCGCGACGCGGTGTACGCACCGGCTTCGATGGAAAAGGTAACGGACGGTGACGTGCACGAACGCAGGGACGCGCTGCTCAAGGGGCGCGGTCTGTTCGGTACCCGCAATTATACGGTGACCGAGGTTTCGGGTACGCGGCCGTCGGAGCTCATGGTCGCGGAGAGCTGGGTCAGCAGCCCGCAGACCGAGGAGCAGGCAGCCTATGCGGAAGCAGAGTCGGTCTATCGCAGCTTTGTGTATGATGCGTATACCGCAACGGACGAGGATTTGCTGCCTGTGCTGAATCGTCTGTTCTGGCAGGATTATGATGATGAAAATGACGGCGTTTACAGTGCGCTCAGCCGCATCCGCGAGGTGCTGAAAGCGCAGGTGCGCTACAGCGAGACTGCCGAAGCCGCACCGGATAATGCGGACCCGATTGCATATTTTCTGACAGACTCGCGGAAGGGCAATGCAGTGCTTTATGCCTCGGCGACCGTGCAGGCGCTGCGGGCACACGGCATTCCCGCACGTTACGCGGAAGGCTACTATCTGCCGATTTCCAAAACGCAGAGCAGCGCGGACGGAACAGCTGCGTTGACCGGTCAGGACGCACATGCATGGGCTGAGGTCTATTTTGACGGTATCGGCTGGCTGCCGGTTGATGCGACGCCGGGTTACTATTTTGACGCGGTTGCGCTGCAGCAGATGGTCAGCCTGCCGGATACGGTGCGCAAAACTGCAGCTATCGACGAAGATCGGTCAGGTGCGGATCAGGTGGTCGAGCAGTCCGGCACCGGTGGTTCCGAGCAGTCCAAGCCGCTGACTGTGGTGAAAAACATGGCTGCGGTTGGATTTGGTATTGCCGGCATAGTTATTGTGCTGTTCACGCTGCTGCTGTGCGCGATGGAGCTGACGCGCGCGTTTCTGCTGTGGCATGCGGAACGCAGACGGCGCAGAATGTCGATCGAGGAGCGCGTGCGGCAGTCGCAGAAGCTGATGTTCAAGCTGATTTCCCTCTGGGGAATTGACGCGGCGCTCGGATGGGAGACTGCAGCGACCGATAAGGCGCTTGCGGACACGCTGCCGTCGGTTAAGCCCGGAGAGTACGAGCGTGTGAACGGTCTGCTTGAGAAAACAATATACGGCGGCATCGCGCTTGAGCCGTTCGAGGAGCGCGCGCTCGATCTGTTCGTGCAGCGGCTCTGGGGAAGAAATGTGAAGAAAAGCTGGAAAATGCGCCTTAAACTGCGGTATGCGTGCTTGCTGGCGGCGAAATAAGAAGAAATCCCGAGGCGATAGGCTTCGGGATTTTTACTATTGCTGTACCTGCGGCAGCAGCAGACGGAAGGCGCAGAGCAGAAGTTCCTCACGCGTGTGCAGCTGTGCGCTGTGCGGAAGAATGCGCTGCCGGATTTCCGGCGAAAGTGCGTAAAAACAGTTGTTAGCCGTTTGATCAATGGACAACAGTGCTGTAAGATTGCAGAAATACTTCATGGAAATTCACCTCGGGATTCAGTATGGACAAGGGGAGAGCAAGCTATACGCAAAAACTTTTGAGAAAAATGAAAAAATGTGTTGACAAAGTGTATTGGGAGAGGTATACTAAATAAGCTGTTGATGAGCAGTTAAGACTGCTTCGATTTAACAGAATCCAAAACCTTTAGTGGTCAAATGCTGACGCATTTGAGTACCTTGGTCGAAAATCACGAAGATTTTTGACACGCGGTGCGATTTTCCGCTGAAGGCAAAGGAAAATTGCACCTTGTAAATTAAACAACGATGTGCTTAAACTTTTGTTCAAAAGAACGAAGGTTGTAGTGCGAACCTGAAATTTCGAGAGTTTTTTACTCTTGGTAAATCGCTGGAAGTCACAACTCCAGTTAAAACAAAGTGACACGTCAGACTCTAAAGTCGATTTTAAGAACTTCGGTTCTTTAAATACAATTTTTAGAGAGTTTGATCCTGGCTCAGGATGAACGCTGGCGGCGTGCCTAACACATGCAAGTCGAACGGAACTATTTTGGAAACTCCTTCGGGAGCGGAATCTTTAGTTTAGTGGCGGACGGGTGAGTAACGCGTGAGCAATCTGCCTTTAAGAGGGGGATAACAGTCGGAAACGGCTGCTAATACCGCATAAAGCATCAAATTCGCATGTTTTTGATGCCAAAGGAGCAATCCGCTTTTAGATGAGCTCGCGTCTGATTAGCTGGTTGGCGGGGTAACGGCCCACCAAGGCGACGATCAGTAGCCGGACTGAGAGGTTGAACGGCCACATTGGGACTGAGACACGGCCCAGACTCCTACGGGAGGCAGCAGTGGGGAATATTGCGCAATGGGGGAAACCCTGACGCAGCAACGCCGCGTGATTGAAGAAGGCCTTCGGGTTGTAAAGATCTTTAATCAGGGACGAAAAAATGACGGTACCTGAAGAATAAGCTCCGGCTAACTACGTGCCAGCAGCCGCGGTAATACGTAGGGAGCAAGCGTTATCCGGATTTACTGGGTGTAAAGGGCGCGCAGGCGGGCCGGCAAGTTGGAAGTGAAATCTATGGGCTTAACCCATAAACTGCTTTCAAAACTGCTGGTCTTGAGTGATGGAGAGGCAGGCGGAATTCCGTGTGTAGCGGGGAAATGCGTAGATATACGGAGGAACACCAGTGGCGAAGGCGGCCTGCTGGACATTAACTGACGCTGAGGCGCGAAAGCATGGGGAGCAAACAGGATTAGATACCCTGGTAGTTCACGCCGTAAACGATGGATACTAGGTGTGGGAGGTATTGACCCCTTCCGTGCCGCAGTTAACACAATAAGTATCCCACCTGGGGAGTACGGCCGCAAGGTTGAAACTCAAAGGAATTGACGGGGGCCCGCACAAGCAGTGGAGTATGTGGTTTAATTCGAAGCAACGCGAAGAACCTTACCAGGTCTTGACATCCCGATGACCGCCTTAGAGATAGGGCTTTTCTTCGGAACATCGGAGACAGGTGGTGCATGGTTGTCGTCAGCTCGTGTCGTGAGATGTTGGGTTAAGTCCCGCAACGAGCGCAACCCTTACGGTTAGTTGATACGCAAGATCACTCTAGCCGGACTGCCGTTGACAAAACGGAGGAAGGTGGGGACGACGTCAAATCATCATGCCCCTTATGACCTGGGCTACACACGTACTACAATGGCAGTCATACAGAGGGAAGCAAAACCGCGAGGTGGAGCAAATCCCTAAAAGCTGTCCCAGTTCAGATTGCAGGCTGCAACCCGCCTGCATGAAGTCGGAATTGCTAGTAATCGCGGATCAGCATGCCGCGGTGAATACGTTCCCGGGCCTTGTACACACCGCCCGTCACACCATGAGAGCCGTCAAT
>NZ_JAQEXK010000015.1:0-66148 GCF_027693185.1 Butyricicoccus sp. OF27-2pH9A | reverse complement strand
CGTCAGTACGCTGCACAGCTGATCTACAACACCATTTTTGCTCCGACCGTTGTTCTTCGTGATGGCGTTTACACCAACGAGACCTATACCGGCGCTGACAACAAGACTGTTGGCGAGAAGTACATGGGTCTGAAGACTTCTATTGGCACTCTGAACGGTGTTGTTAAGGAGTCCAACAAGGACACCTACAAGCTGACCCTGACCATGACCACGGCTAACCAGAAGGACTCTGACAAGTACAAGGGTGACTATGTTTCTTCTTTCACCAAGGTTGCTAAGGACTACTCTGCTCTGACCAACCGTGTTGTTAAGGTTCTGTTCAAGGCTTCTGACGAAGTTTACGGCGTATTCGTAACCGACGACAGCTCCGTTCTGAACGGCGTTGTTAACGATTACGCAATCAACGGCGGCAAGCTGAAGTTTGATGGCACCAAGTACACCATCCTGAATCAGGGTGTAACCACTGGTAACGACCAGGAAGCTAAGGTAACTGAGGATAACACCGCTACTCAGAAGACCATCACCAAGTATGTAACTGACGCAACTGCAGCAACTAAGGCAGCTGACGTTAAGACCGTTCTGAATGATGACGACAAGGTTATCAGCATGGACGTTACCAAGTACATGGTTGGTAAGGTTTCCTACGTTGGCAAGGATTACGTAAACGTTGTTTACAAGGCAGGCTTCGGCGTTGCAAACTTCTCTGGCTATTCCAAGCTGGACAAGGATTCCTGCAACTCTGACGTTTCCGGCCTGAAGAAGGACGACTACGTTATCATCACCAACAGCAAGGTAAACTCCAAGCTGGACGCTGTTAAGGCTGACGTTGTTGAGGGCAAGATCACTTCTACCCGCGATAACAAGAATGACATCCGCATCGACAACAACTGGTACACTTCTGCACTGGCTTCTGGCGATGCTTCTAAGATTGCGCTGAGCAACACTGTTACTGTAGTAATCAAGAGCGGCTACGTTGTATACGTTGACGATTACAAGATTGGTTCTACCGACGTTGCTCTGATGATCGATGCAGCTAAGACTTCTGGCGTTGGCAAGAAGTGGCAGGCTGATATGCTCTTCCCGGATGGCGCCCGCAAGACTGTTGACATTGATGAGGATAAGTCTGATATCCTTTCTAGCGGTAATCTGGTATCCGGCCTGAAGGATAACTCGGGCAATGTTATCCCGACTCTGGTAACCTACTCTCAGTCTGGCAGCAAGTACGAGCTGGATCAGATTGTAATGGTTAACTCCAAGTATGCTGGTTACGATAACCATACTACGATTCCGGCAAATAGCTATGTTGATGACGGCAAGATCAAGAAGGCTGACAAGTCCACTCTGTCCTACATCAATGCTTCCGCTACCGTATTCGTTAAGTACGGCTCTGATGACTACAAGGTAGTTACCGGCGCGAACATGAAGAACTGGAGCGACAAGAACATCTTCTCCGGTGATATGCTGACCGACAATAGCGATGGTTATGCATACGCTAAGGTTGCATTTGTAAACACCAACAAGAATCCGTCTTCCGCTGACAAGACCTACGCTTACATCTTCGGTGTTGAGAACAACGCTAAGGATGCTAACAACAACGAGTACGTTGAGTACAACGTTTGGAACGGCACCGCGGCAACCACTCTGAAGGTTAAGCAGTCCGCTGGTTCTGCTTACGCAGAGGGCACCGTTGTTGAGTATACTCTGGATTCCGACGGCTACGCTGATTGCGACACTTATGTATACAACAAGGATTTTGCCAAGTCCACTCTGAACAAGGGTGCTCTGACCGGCTTCGCATGGGACAGCAATGGCAAGGATGGCAATGTAACCATCGTACGTGCAAGCGACAACAAGACCGCTGTTCGTGAGATCGACAAGAACGATACCATGGTACTGTTCGTTGATACCGACGGTCAGACCGGTGTTGCTGATGGTTCTCTCCAGACCGCTATCGAAATCTTCGATAACACTGGCGCTGTTACCGGCCACAAGAACAACGTAATGTTCTACTCTAAGGACGGCAAGACTCTGGACGTTCTGGTTGTTGACGTTACCAATGAGCTGGATACCGACGTTTACCCGAACTAATCAACCTCTGTTGATTACATTCGCCTAATCGGCAAAATCAAAACCCCCGAGGAAAATCTCCTCGGGGGTTTTCTTATCCCCTCACCCACCAGCGGTCTGCCGCCGCTCTGCGCTGTGCCGCAGGCCGCCCTTATTCCCTATCACACCCCAACCGCAAGCCGCTGTGCGCCGTTCTGACGCCCTTACGCCCTATCCCTCAGCCGCCTGTAAAAGCGCACAAAAAAGCCGCCCGGAAAACCGGGCGGCTTGCATTTTTAAGAAATTACTTGAGCTGTACGCGCTCACGAATCGAATCGGTTACGGAAAGCTGTACGCTCTGTGCGGAGTAGCCGGTGCACGCCACCTGCGCCACATAGCTGCCGCGCTTGAGGCTGAACGACGCCGTGCCGTCCGTGCCGGTGGTGATGCTCTTGCCGCCAACCGTGACAACCGCACCGGACAACGGTGCGCCGTACGCGTTGGTGACAACCAGCTGTACATTCTCGAGAATCTCGCCGGTCAACTTGACCGTGCGGCCTGCAGAGATTTTGACCGTCTGCGTAACCGCCGCGGTAAAGCGCGAATGCGTTGCCGTTACAACGTACGAGCCGCGCTTGACATAAACGGTTGCCGTGCCGTCTGAGCCGGTGGTCAGCGTCTGCGCTGCCGTGCCGCTCTCCGCGTCCGAAGGCGTGAAGGTGACGGACGCACCCGAAATCGGCAGACCGAGATCATCGACCACGGAAGCCGTCAGCGCGTAAGTGGTAACGTAGTTGACACGCAGCGTCGGGCTTTGACCCTTGCTCATCACAAAAACGAAATCCGCGTAGGATGCGCCGCTCTTGCCGAATTCCGCAACCGCAGACTTGCTGATCGTGACCTTGCTGCCCTCGATCTTGTACTGCCAGTTCTCCTCGAGCGTCTTGCCGTTCGAGCGGATATTCTTGAGCTTTGCACCGTCTACCATGTTAAGCGTTACCACCAGATCGGCGTAGCCGCCGGACGAGGTGTTCGCGTCAAAATCGATCGCGGACGGCTGTACTTCGTTCACCGGCGCGGTATCTACCACACTCAGCGAGCAGGTAAAGGACGAACCCTGATTGGGTACGAATGTAACCGTATAAGTGCCCTTGCTCTTCTTGGCAAGCGTCTCCTTGAGCAGACGAATCGTGCCGTTGGTTGCATTATAGGTGTAATCCGTGCCGCGCTCGAGCATCGTACTGCCGATTTTGACGGAATCCAGACGCGTGCCCGCCGGAAGAACGACGTTTACGGTCTGATCGGCATAGTTTGCGGACTGCTCGTACTTGTCAAAGGTAATCTGGCTCGGGCTGACTGCGCTCTGCGCCGAGTTGCTGACCGCCAGACCGATGGCTGCCTTGGAGCCGTCCTCAAAGGTCAGTTCTGCGGTGTAGGTGCCCGCCTTGAGCGTGGACAGATAGGTTTTGTACACGCGAATGCCGTTCTTGTCGCTCAGCAGGTTGTAATCCGTGCCCTGCTTGAGATTGGTGCCGTTGACCGAAACACGGGTCAGATCATTCTTGTCCGCGTTGAAGGTGAACTCGTAGGAGAACGCGATCGCGTCCTTGTTGTTCACGTCAATAGACAGCGTGGACGGAGAAACCGAAACGCTGGTGGACGCCGCAACGTCCTTGCCGGCAATCTTCGCGGTAACGCCGCTCGCCAGCTCAACGCTGGTCGGCTGCATGGTCAGCTCACAGCCGTTGGAGTTGAGCACCGCCTTCTGGACCGAGCCGCCGCCGGTGACAGTGGTTCTTCCGTTCGCGGTAAGCGTGCTGATGGAGGTACTGCCGGTCGTCAGGATGGTGCCGGTCTGCTCATTGGCAACGTCCCAGACAGCTGCATCCAGCGTCAGGCTGACGCTGCTGCCGTTCATTTTAAGATCGGAGAAGCCGCCTGCAGTCGCTGCCAGATTGCTCTCGGTCAGCGTTGCAGAGGTTTTTACCTCGGTGGTGCCGATGTTGGTGTTGCCGGTCGCAATGACCTGCGGGGTCAGTCCGGTCGGATTGGAGACGACCATCTCAAGTGCGGAAACACCGTCCAGCGTTACATTGCCGCCGCTGACGATGATATCGCCCGCAACGGTGACATCCTCAAGCGTTACATTGCCCGCCAGAACGCCCTCGGTGATGTACAGATTGCCCTTGATATCCGCATCGGCCAGCGTGCACGGTACGGAAATCGTAACGTTTTTGGTATCGCTCTTGAGCGTAGCCTGCGAGTACACGTTGCCGTTCTTATTCAGCGAGGTGCCCATATAGCCGTACAGCATTTTGGCGATTTCGCCTCGGCTGAGCGTGCCCTGCGGCTTAAAGGTACCGTTCGTGTAGCCGTTGATATAACCCTGCTTGACCGCTTCCGCAACGTAGGATTTGCTGTAATCGCTCAGCTTGGCCCGATCAGAGAACATATCCAGCGCAGACAGGTTAGCCGTCGGCGTGTACTTGTGCAGTCGGCCAAGGATGGTTGCCGCCTGCTCTCGGGTCAGCGTGCCCTCCGGCGCCATACGGTTGTTGCCGACACCGTTGATATAACCCTGCTTGACCGCAATCTGCACGGTTTCGTAGAAAACATCGCTCGAATGGACATCCGAGAAGCTGATATCCGCCTTTTCGGTAAAACCGAACGCGCGGTTGATGTATCGCATGAACTCCCAGCGCGTTACCTTGTCATCCGGACCGTAGTTGCCCGTGCTGGCAGACGGATTGATAATGCCGTTTTCATGCAGCTCGGTAATGTAGGACTTTGCCCAGTGGCCATCAATATCCGAAGCCGCAAAGGCAGCCGGCACGGTACTGACCAGCAGCGCCGCTGTCAATACGGCGGAAAGGACTTTTTTCAAAGCTATCACCTCTTATTATAATTTACCTTTATTCTACCATTCTTTTGTTTATTTGTGTACTGTTATTTTTATCTCGAGACAGGGCTTTTGTCTAAATAGACGGCCTGCTGCCGGTTTTGGTTCCGCATTTTCGCAGAATTTTCCGGTATCCTCACAGAACGTACAATTTCTGCTCTGCCGTTTTGTATATCATCACTCTGCTTCATGGAATCTTTTCACAAATTCGCGCAAAACCCCTTGCATTGACAGCCGGATATTGTATAATTTAGATAGTGGCAATCCGTCGGATGAAAGCGGCGATGCGCCAACTAACACGATGAGGTGATACCAATGGATTATATGTCGGAATACAAGCGTTGGCTGGACTGCTCTGCCCTCTCTGCGGACGAGCATGCCGAGCTGGCTGCTGTTGCAGATAATCAGGAAGAGATCGAAAGCCGTTTCTTTGCGCCGCTGTCGTTCGGCACGGCCGGTCTGCGCGGTGTACTGGGCGTCGGCCTCAACCGCATGAACCGCTTTACCGTCGGTCAGGCTGCACAGGGTCTGGCAAACCTGATCGTATCGAACGGTCAGGCCGCAATGGAACGCGGCGTTGCCATCGCATACGACTCCCGTCATTTCTCGGCCGAGTTCGCCAAGCAGTCTGCGTGCATCATGGCCGCAAACGGCATCCAGTCGCTGCTGTTCGATGAGCTGCGTCCGACCCCGGAGCTGTCCTTCGCTGTCCGTCACTACGGCTGCATCGCAGGCATCAACATCACGGCTTCCCACAACCCGAAGGAGTACAACGGCTACAAGGTTTACTGGGAGGACGGCGCACAGCTTCCTCCGGCCGAGGCAGACGTGGTTGCCAACGAAATGGCAAAGACCGATATCTTCACCGGTGTAAAAACTGCAGACTACGATGAGTCCGTCAAAAACGGTCTGATCCGTATTCTGTCTAAGGAGACCGACGAGGCTTACCTCGGCGAGGTTATTAAGGTTGCGGTAAATCCGGACTGCGTAAAGCAGGTTGCCGATGAGTTCAAGCTGGTGTACACGCCGTTCCACGGTGCCGGCTACCGTCTGGTGCCCGAGATCCTGCGCCGTCTGGGCTACAAGCACATTATCTGTGAGCCGGAGCAGATGAAGATCGACGGCGACTTCCCGACCGTTAAGAACCCGAATCCGGAGTACAAGGAAGGCTTTACGCTCGCCATCGAGCTGGCAAAGCAGAACGATGTTGATCTGATCATCGGCACCGACCCGGACTCCGACCGTACCGGCATCGTCCTCAAGGACAAGTCCGGCGAGTATGTCACCCTGTCCGGCAATCAGGTCGGCGTGCTGCTCACCGATTACATCATCACCGCAAAGAAGCTGACGAACACCATGCCTGCACATCCGGCGGTGCTCAAATCCATCGTTACCACCGAAATGGCACGCGCAGCGGCTGAAAAGAACGGCGTTGCGTGCTTTGATACCTTCACCGGCTTCAAGTTCCTTGCCGAGAAGATCAAGCAGTTCGAGCAGGACGGCTCGCACGAGTACATTTTCGCGTTTGAGGAATCCTACGGCTACCTGTGCGGCGATTATGCCCGCGACAAGGATGCCGTTACCGCTTCCATGCTGATCGCCGAGATGGCGGCTTACTACCGTACCCAGGGCAAGACCCTGTACGACGCAATGGAAGAGATGTACGAAAAGTACGGCTACTACTGCGAACAGACCATTTCGATCGTTATGCCGGGTGTTTCCGGTCTGCAGCGCATGAAAGAGCTCATGCAGGAGCTGCGCGACAAGCCGCTGACCCAGATCGGCACCCACAAGATCGATTACACCCGCGACTATATGCCGGGCACCCGCACCTGCATGGCAGACGGCAAGTCCGAGCCGATGGAGCTTAAGGGTCAGAACGTGATGTACTACGAGCTCGAGGGCGGCACAACCTTTATCATCCGTCCGTCCGGCACCGAGCCGAAGGTCAAGGTTTACATCATGGCCAAGGGCGCGAACAAGGCCGAGGCCGCAGAAAAGGTCGAGGCTCTGACCGCTGCAGCAAAGGAAATCGTAAAGTAAGCCATCTGCAGTAAAAATCCAGCAGCGCTGAATGCAGCCGAATTCCGGTTCGGCTGCATTTTTCCGGAATCACCTTGATTACCGAAATTATTATACCTTAATTATTTTAGGGGAACAAAAATATGATCAAACGCATTATTTCCTGTATTGTAAGCACGGTCATCGTGCTCGGTGCCACCATCGCGTATGACCGCACGCCTGCATGCCGCATTGCCGTTATGGAGCAGGTACCGACACAGCTGGCTTCCGTTCTGCCGCGTGCTGCCTCCTATGAACTGGAGCTGCGTACGGAGGAAGGCAACCGCAGCTACACGGTCAACTGCCATGACAAGGACGGCAGCACCTTCCGCTCCTACACCATGCAGACCGTGGAAGGTGAGGAAGAACCGCTCAATTTCACCTATACGGACTACACCTACGACGAAAGCGGCAACTGCACGGATGCTATCACCACCGACAAAACCAACAACTCCACTTTGGAATACCGCCGCAGCTATGACGACAAAAACCGCGTTCTTCGCACGGAAAACTACGAGGACGGCGAACTTTCGGTCTCCTCCGAGACGGTTTACACCGAGGTTGACAACGGTCAGTCCTCTGCCGTCAACACGGTTTACGACGCAGACGGCAACGAGCTGATGGTCGTCCGCATGGGCATGAACACCAACGGCGACGTGCTGTCCTCCCGCACCTACGAGGGCGAGGACAATATCACCTCCTCCACCGACAACCGCTACGACAGTCAGGGACGGCTCATCCAGTCAGTCACCGTAGACGAGAGCGGCATCGTGTTCGAAGTGCTCACCGTATACTCGATGGACGGCAAAACGCAGACCACCCGCTCGACTATCGAAGGCGGCACCCTCTCGACCGATACCCGTACCTTTGATGATAACGGCAATCTGGTCTCCATGCACCAGACCGACAGCGACGGCTACGCAAGCGATACCACTTATACACAGTTTAAGTAACCTGTAGCGGAACTTTAATCCGCAGTGAAAACCACCCATTCGGGTGGTTTTTCCTTTTTTCGGACATACTATCATCAGCTATGTACCGACCATTTCTCCCTATTTGTCGTTTTTCCGCTAAACTCCTGCAAAATTCCTGTCTGGATATTGCTTTTTCTCGGTCAAACCGCTATAATCGCTATATGCGTATCAAGACTGTGTCAACAGGGCACAGCTATAGAGAAATAGATCGGAGGTGCGCTATGCGCATCATTATTGTAGGCTGCGGCAAAGTCGGCTCGGAGCTGGCGGGACAGCTCAGCGCAGCCGGACACGACCTGACACTGGTTGACCTGTCCGAGCGCCGTCTGGATGAGCTTTCCAACACATACGACCTTGCTACAGTAAAGGGCAGCGGCACCAGCTATCACATTCTGCGTGAAGCCGGCGTGCAGGATACCGACCTGCTTATCGCCGTTACCACCCATGACGAAATCAATCTGCTTTCCTGCCTGATCGCTCGTAAAGCATCCGGCTGCCACGCCATCGCGCGTGTGCGCGATCCGGAATATGTATCCGACCTCGGCTTTATCCGCGATGAGCTGGGTATTTCGATGGTCATCAACCCCGAGCTGTCCACCGCGCGTGTTGTTTCGCGTCTGATCCGCTTCCCGTCGGCCATCAGCGTCAGCACGTTTGCCCGCGGACGCATCGAGCTGCTCGACCTCAAAATCCCGCACGAGTCCCGCCTGGACGGCATGGCGGTCTGCGAGGTCAATCCTCTGCTCCGCACGGACGTGCTGCTGTGCATGGTCCGCCGCGACGGTCAGACCTATATCCCGAAGGGCGACTTCATCCTGCACGAGAACGATAACATCACCGTCATCATTCCGCCGCACGAGCAGAACGAATTTTTCGAGAAGGTCGGTCTGCCGGTCAAGCGCATTTCCTCCGCGATGCTGGTCGGCGGCGGCAAAATCTCGTACTTTCTTGCGAAGATCCTGCTGGATTCCGGCATTGCAGTCAAGATTATCGAAAACAAACTTGAACGCTGCGAAGCGCTTTCCGAAATGCTCCCGAACGCGACCATCATCTACGGCGACGGCACCGACCGCGACCTGCTCGACGAGGAGGGTCTGGCGACCTGCGAGGCGTTTGCGGCGCTCACCGGCATGGACGAGGAGAACATTCTGCTCGCGCTGCACGCCGGCCGTCATTCCCGTGCCAAGCTGTTTACCAAGGTTAACCGTGTGAACTTTGAGGAAGTCATCGCCAGCATGCCGATCGGCAAGGTGATTCGCCCCAAGCAGACCACCGCCGAGCTGATCAGCCAGTACACCCGCGCCATGCAGAACTCGATGGGCTCCAACGTGGAGACCCTGCATCAGCTGGACGGCGCAGAAGCGCTTGAATTCCGTGTTGCGGCGCACCACCTCACCGGTGTTCCCCTGCAGGATATGCCGATTCGTCCGGATGTTCTGCTGTGCTGCATCAACCGCAAGGGCAAGCGTATCATTCCGCGCGGCCACGATGTGCTGCATGAAGGCGATACGGTTATCGTCGTTTCCACCTTCGAGGGCATGAACGACCTTCAGGATATCTTCCTGCCGACAACCAGAGGGAGCGGAAGATGAATTTCGCAATCGTCCGCTATCTGATCGGCTGGCTGATGGGCATTGAGTCCCTGTTCCTGCTGCTGCCCGCGTTTACCGCGGTCATTTACCGTGAACCCGAGCTGCCTGCCTATATCGCCACCGCACTGATTTGTATGGTCGGCGCAGGCATTCTGTGTGAATATAAGCCGAAAAACACCAAGTTCTACGCACGCGAAGGCTTTGTGGCAGTCGCGCTGTGCTGGCTGGTGCTGGCCGTGACAGGTGCCCTGCCGTTCGTGCTCAGCCGCGAGATTCCGTTCGCAGTAGATGCGATTTTCGAGGCCGCATCCGGCTTCACCACCACCGGCGCTACCATTCTCGGCGATGTGGAGGCGCTTTCGCATGCCTCCATGCTATGGCGCTGCCTGATGCACTGGGTCGGCGGCATGGGCATTCTGGTGTTCATGCTGATCGTCCTGCCGCTGGCAGGCGGTCAGACCATTTATCTGATGCGTGCGGAAAGCCCGGGACCCTCGGTCTCCAAAATATCGCCGCACATGCGCGATACCGCGCTTATCCTGTACGCGATTTACTTTGGACTGACCGTTCTGCAGATTATTCTGCTGCTGCTCGGCGGCATGCCGATGTTCGATGCCATCTGCGTTTCACTCGGCACGGCAGGCACCGGCGGCTTCGGCAACTGGAATGATTCCATCGCGCACTACGACAGCGCCTACCTGCAGAATGTCATCTCGGTCTTTATGATTCTTTTCGGTATCAATTTCAACGCGTATTTTCTGCTTTTGACCCGCAAATTCAAGCAGTTGTTCAAAATCGAGGAGATTCGCGTGTACCTCGGCGTGATTGCCGTATTCACCACGCTGATTGCCTTCAATGTGCGCGGCTGCTTCAGTTCGCTGCGCGAGAGCTTCCACCATTCCCTGTTTCAGGTTGCGTCTATCATCACGACCACCGGTTTTTCAACCGTGGACTTTAACCAGTGGCCCGCATTCAGCAAGCTGCTGATCGTGCTGCTGATGTTCATCGGCGCGTGTGCCGGTTCTACCGGCGGCGGCATGAAATGCTCGCGCATCCTGCTGCTGTTCAAGGGCGTAAAGAAGGAAATGATGTCGCTGATTCATCCGCGTCTGGTGCGCGTGCATAAAATGGACGGACAGCGCGTCCAGCACGAGGTCATGCGCTCGGTCAATGCCTTTCTTGTGGCATATCTGATCGTCATTGCCACTTCCATCCTCATTGTCAGCCTGCACTGTGAGGATATGGTAACCAGCTTCACCTCGGTCGTTACCTGCATCAACAACGTCGGTCCGGGACTCAATCAGGTCGGTCCGGCAGCCAACTTCAGTGCGCTGCACCCGCTGAGTAAAATCGTGCTGACTTTCGATATGCTCGCCGGTCGTCTGGAGCTGTTCCCCATGCTTCTGCTGTTTGCACCCGAAACGTGGAGAAGAAACCGATAAAAAAGCTGCCGCTAAACGTATACCGTTTAGCGGCTTTTGCGTGCATATCGACCGACCACAAATCGTTCCGGTGCTCCACCGACACACCTGAATCATCGCGGCAGAATATGTCGAGATGGGGTTTTCCGGTTACTCAGGGGTATCTATCTCTTTGGGTAACATAATGGTTTTCGGCATATCGAGCATGCTGAGCAGTTCCTCGGTAAAATAAAAGGAATTGCGGTCTCCCTGCTCAAAATCAGATACGGATAGGGTTTCAGTTCATCGAGCGTGATGCACTTCCGGTCTGTGTTTCCCGCAGGGTAAAACCGTACCGGTCCGCGTCATACTCCTTGACAACCTCGTCGAATGCGTTCACCGCAAACGAATAGTGCTGACATGACACGCAGAACTTAGGCACGCGCTTTCGGCCCACGCCCGAAGTGCTCCTGCATGATGTCTGCCTGCTCGAGCAGCATACGCGCAAACGAAAGCAGTGCCGCACGCATCCGTGCTCTGCCCGCACGGTTCCGCGCACTGGCGGAAAAGCAGCGCATGCGCCTTTCACCCCGGTTTTGTCACCTGACAAAACCGGGGTGTTTTTTACTGCATTTTATCCACATCCTGTTGATAACTTTTGTGGATTGTGTGTCATTTTTTTGCAGAATTTACGCGTGTTTCACGCTGTTTTTCCTATCGGTGTATTTCGTGTCGAAAATCGGACATTTCGTGTATCCGGCCGCACAACGGGCTGCAAAGCTGCTATGATAAATGCAGGCAATTTTTAGTCTCTTTTCTGCAGGCGCGGCTCGTTCCACTGCACCGCAGAATGGGAAAAGGAGGAATATACCATGAAATTCAAACGCGGCATAAGCCTTGCTCTGGCACTGGCGATCATCTCCGGCATGGGCGGCTCGCTTGATATCCGCGCAGCGGCAGCGGATACCGGCAGCTCGGACGCGCTTGCGGCGCTCGGCATAGATTCGAGCAAAGCGCCCGATGGCTTTAATGCCAACGACCCCAGCAACCCGTATGGCCGCAATACCATCAAGGTTACACCGGTGTACGAGCTGTATACCGTTGGTCTGACGAATGATGTTCTGCCGTCGGATAAAATCGACCTGGACAAGTGTGAAAGCGCAGAGAAATGCAATACAAGCGTTTCCCAGTCCAACCAGAAGGACAATACCCTTCAAAGCACGCTGTATGGCAATAATGATAACACATCTACTCAGGCTCAGCAGTTTTTGAGCGCTCAGAAGCAGACCCAAACTATTTCTGAGGGTAAAACCACCTCTACCGGCACATACGCACAGTTCCCGGTGGGCAGCAAGGGCACTGACGGCTATGCCACCAAGGGCTATCTGACCGGCATGACCAATGCCACTACCAAGCTGAACGACAAGACCGATTACGCCATGGCAGACGTAGCCGCAGGCCATTTCACCTCGGACAAGGACGCAAAGTCCTCGCAGACGGTCATGGTTTACGCCGGTGACCTGAGCGCGAAAGGCGGTCTGTACCTGCGGTTCGGCAATGCGACAACCGGTGAGTACGGCAAGCCGATCACGCTGCTCGACACCAGCAAGAAAATCGGCAACCCGACCCTCAAGGACAACTCCGAGACGGTTAACGGTGAAACGACCGAAGCCAAGCTGGTCGAAAACTTCGCGGAAAATCCGTATCAGCTGAAAAACTACCTGCAGGTAGCTACCGGCGACTGGGACAACGACGGTAAGGACGAGGTTGCGGTCTATGTGCCGGAGGTCGGCAATTCCCGCATTGAGATTTACGACCTGCAGACTGACGATTACTCCAATCCCTCTAACTGGAGACAGGCGTGGACGTACTTCTTCCGTGAGGGCAGTGTCGTTTCCAACATGATCTCTTTCGTCAGCGGTGACGTCAACCAGGACGGCGTAGACGATCTCGCCTGCACCTGGGGTTACTACTACGGTCCGCAGCAGAACGCAGGCTCGCGTGCCGTTGTTATGTTCGGCTCCACAAGCGCGCACATGCTGCAGAGCTCGCAGGAATTCCCGCTGACCTATGAGGGCAGCAATCTGGTCCGCGCATCCTTCGCCTTCGGCGATATGACCGGCGGCGGCAAAACGCTGATCCTGGCGGCTCAGTCGGATGCCGACCTCAAGGCAAATAAGCAGAACACACGCTATGTAGGCTTGTACGCATGGAACGGCGTCACCTTCAAGCCGTCTGTCTCTAAGAATTTCGATCTGTTCTCCAAGGATAAGGACAAAAACTATATTTACAGCGCAATGCAGAATCACATCGAAAACGGCACCGACGTTTTCCATTCTCTGCCGCTGTGCCCGGCCAATACGGCGATTATCTCCCGTCCGACCGCAGGCGAAACAAACGATGGCGGCAAAACCAGTGATCTGCTGTACTTTGACAGCCTTGTCATCTCCTGCGATGAGAACGGTCTGAATATCAAGCAGGCACTCGACAACACGGCCGCTATGCCGAGTGAGGACTACGTTGAGTACGATGCATCCGCAGGCTCTGTGACCACCGCGGTGGATAAAGACAACAACACCGCAGGTTCGGGTACGCTGTTCACCCTGACGCAGACCATGTCCAAGGATGAGAACAAGCAGTCTGATAAGTACACGGTAGACGGTAAGGTTCCGCATTACGAGCTCCGCTACTACTACAAAAACTGGCTGCACAAGCTGTTCAAGATTCGCTCCTCCTACTGGGCGTTCACCGGTACATACGATACTGTAAACAAGGAAACAAACTCCACATACAACAAGCGTACTCCCGGTACAACCAGACTTTCGACCGTCAACCTGTTTGACGGCTCTCAGCCGGTAAAAACCGATGTCAACAGCTCGTACACGCTCTGTCTCGCCAACACGGACGACGATACCAGCTACATGACCTACACCGGCAAGCACTATTACACCTACTCCGATCCGCAGGTTCTGGCGGTACTGGCTTCGCCTCCGTACTTCTCCGATCTGCTCGACCGCGATGACCTGTCCGGCAACTATGCCGAGTCCTCCACCACCTACTCGAGCATGAAGGGCACCGAGAACGGCACCAGCTCCTCCTCTACTATCTCGGTCGGCGCGTATGTCTCCTTTGAGCAGGAATTCTCGGTATTCGGCGTTAAGATCGGCAGCGTTGAGGCAGAAGCCGCCTTTACCTCCGGTTTCACCTACGAGACCGAGCACACCTCCTCGCTCGAGCAGTCCATCACCTACGAGACAACCTCCGGCGAGGACAGAGTGGCGTTCTATTCCATCCCGATGGAGATTTACGAGTACACCTCCTACATCCCGGATGGAACAGGCAAATACACGAAAGTAACCTCCACCGTTTCCATCCCGCACGAAGCCTCGATCGGTCTGATCGACCTGTCCGACTACGAAAACATTGCCGAGGATTACAGCGTGCTGCCATCCATTTCGGGCAGCGTGCTGACGCATACGATCGGTGATCCGTCCAGCTATCCGAGCGCACCAAGTGCAGGCTCCAAGGCTTATGACGGTAAGCCGGCTAGGGTTGACTTCACCGCGGCAGGCGGCGGCTCCGGCATCACGCAGGAGATCAGCTTCTCCACCTCGGACAGCAAAAACTACACCAACACCACCTCTATCGAAACCAAGGCCGGTGCAGGCGCAGGCGGCGTAACCGCAGGCGTTGTGGCAGGTTCGGAACACTCTGCCGGCAAGGTGTCTGTCAACACCGCAGGCGGCTCGTTCTCCGGTTCGCTGCAGAACATGCCGATTGAAGCAAAACCATACGGCTACGGCATGAACTGGCGCATCTTCTGCTATAACTACCGCAGCGGCAATCAGGCGTTCCCGGTTGTTACCTATGCGGTAACCGAGCCGCAGGCTCCGTCTCCGCTGCCGGAGGATTTTGAGCAGGATGTTGCGAAAACCACCGATGATTCCGTTACCCTGACGTGGACCTACGACAAGATCGTTTCCGGCTTCCAGCTGTACCGCTACTACAACTTCCCGGATGGCTCCGGCCGCAAGGAACTCGCATTTGTGCCGTTCACCGATGGTGAGCGTCACGATGACGGCACCTACACCTTCAGCTACACGGATAAGAATCTGTCTCCCTATACCGAGTATGAATATCAGATTCAGACCCGCAACAACAACAAGGCTGAGCAGCAGCGCAACAGCATTTACAGCGAACCGCTGACCTGCCGCACCAAGACCACAGCAGGCTATCCCGATATTTCGGTATACATTGATGGCAAGAAAGATAAAACGGAGCTGCCGATCTATCCGGATTCTCTGGCAACCGCAACGGTTAAGTATAACAAAGACAATCAAAATCCGGCTGGCGGCAAGTACAACAGCGTAAGCTATCAGTGGCAGAAGCTGAACAATGGTTCCTGGACCGAGATTGCCGGCAGCACCTCCGATACGCTGAGCATCGAAAACGCCGGTTCTGCCGACAAGGGCACTTACCGCTGCCGACTGAATGTACTCTACTACGATAACACCTCCAAGACCGAGTACAGCATTTCCGCTTACTCGCCCGAAATCAACACGGTTTACAGCAAACGCACACCTAAGTGTGAGCTGACGGTTACGGCAGAGAATGTACAAAAAGGCGACACTGCTCAGTTTGACCGCACGCTGCATATCAATGCTAAGATGAGTTCCACGTCTGCTACCTCCACCATCCCGACCGGCACGCTCAGCTTCCTGATTCGCGGCACGGACTTCTCTACCACAGTTGCGGCTGAGATTGACAAAACCGGCAACGTTACAAAGGACGTTATCGTGCCCGCAGACGGTGCATACACGGTTACCCCGTATTATCCGGGCAGCTATGTATTCAAGGATATGAGCAACGCGGAAGGCAAGATGGTTCTCGTTGGCGAGAACGCGACCGGCTATCAGCTGACGCTCACCAACGGCAAGGATAACAACAGCGTCACCCGCTTCACCTACGGCGATACGGTAACGCCGTCGCTCTCCCGCATGAGCAAGGATACGAAGGGTCTGCAGAAGGTCAATAACGCGACCTTCAAGTACGCGGTTTCCGGTTCCAAGGATTCGCAGCCGCTGACAGAGAACAATAAGCTGAATGTCGGCACTTACACGCTGTATGCTTATGCAAGCGGCGAATCCAAGCCGGTTGCGGAAACTGAGTTTACCGTTGTTCAGCGTGCCGTTACGCTGCGCGTTGTCACCCCGAAGGACGGCGTTGCACAGGATAAGGTCAACCCGAAAGACAAGAATCAGCTTTCTCTCACGGCAGACACGAAAAACATGACTGCTGATGAGATTGCTGCTCTGCACCTTGACTATGCCGCAGTCAACACCGCAGGCAACGAGGTAACGCTCGCGCCGAACATTGCACCCAGCAACTACACGGTTTCTCCGTGCAAGACTACTGAAACCAACGAAACGCTGTACAATAACTACGAATTTACCTTTATCCCCGGTGTTTACACGGTAAACGGCCTGACTTACATCCTGACCCTCAAGGCTGAGGACTTCGGCGAAGGCGCAAACAAGCACTCTGTCGGTTCTGCGTCGATCATTACCGCAGGTCTCAATCCCGGCAAGGCGGATGACGGCAGTGCAATCTCCAGCTTTACTGCAAACACCGATGTTACCCTGACGGCTGTGCCGGATGCAGGTTATGCAGTCGATTACTGGACCTATGACGGCAAGGAAATCGAGAACAGCAAGGAGAAGAACTCGGTTACTATCAAGACCCTTGCAAAACCGGCATCTGTTTTGGTTTACTTCAAGACCACCAATACCAAACTGAATGCTTCCGTTCAGAATAAGCAGGGCGGTACACTCAAATGCACGGATGAAAATGGCTCCGAAAGCCTCAAGAACTTCCCGGCTTACATTGCCAGCGGTGCAAAGTTTAACTTCACCGCAACGCCGAACCCCGGCTGGCACTTCAAGCAGTGGATTCTCTCGAAACGCGGTGCAAACAGTTATCCGTCCGGCACTCCGCACGATAACGGCTCCAACACGCTCTCTGTTGAGGTTGGCGTGCAGGATATTGATCTGGCTGCCGTATTCGAGCGCGACAGCTACACGCTGACGCTGGAAGGTGAGCTGACCGCAAGCTATCAGACGGTTGATCCGGACGATACCTCCAAAACGCTCACCAAGTCTCTCAAGAGCGGCGAAAGCGTCACCGGTGATACGAAGATTACGGTAGCGCCCAAGGCTGGCTATGCTGCCGCCAAGGACGAGACCTATCAGGTGAACGGCAAGGCTGTTGAAGCAGGAAAACTCAACGCTGACGGCAGCTATACCTTCCCCATCACTGAGAATACCAAGGTTTCGCTCAAGACCGACCGTGCCGCATTTGCGATTACCACACCGAAAATGGAGCATGGCACGATCATTGCAACCGTAGACGGTAACGTTGTGGACGATCTGTCCAAGATTCCCGGCGGCAGCAAGGTTGAGCTGCAGGCACGCGCAGAACGCGGCTGGCATTTCAAGAACTGGGTCGTAAACAATACTGCTCAGGATGAAGCTACGGCAAAGACCAACGGCACTTATACCATCAGCGAACTGGCTGGCGATCTGTCCATCAGCGCTGAATTTGCCGAGAGCGATTCCTACACCGCCAAGGCTACCGCTGCGGCCGGCAACGGCACCGTAAAATACACGCTGTATGATATCTACGGCAAGGAAGTTGAGACCGAGGCTATGCCCGCAGAAGGCGTAACCATTTATAAGGATGAGGAAATCACCTTCCATGCAGTGCCGAAGACTGGCTATCAGGTTGAACAGTGGGAAGTAAACGGCAAAAAGACTGCCGGAAACTCCAAAACCAATCCGGAAGGCAAAATCCGTGCGGACAAGAATATTACTGCAACCGTATACTTTAAAGTTACGGCAAGCTATCAGCTTACTTTCGGCACCTTTGATGCGAACGGCCATCTGACCGCCAAGATTGACGACACCGCGATTAACTCTCAGACCAAGCAGCCGAACAGCAGTGAAATCACCTTCACTGCAGCACCGAACACCCAAAAGATGGTCGAAAAGTGGACGGTTACCCAGGGTGACATTACCGCAGCCGAAAACGATGCTGCTGTACAGGTTGATGGTGTAAATCTTGTCGATCCAATTTATATTCACACACTCGATGCCAACCAGACCATCCGCGTTCACTTCACCGACCTTGAGCAGTACAACGCAGCAATCACCGGCACGAACGGCACCGGCAACTTCACCTACACCACGCCGATTCAGCCAACCGACACCGGTGCAGTCAACAGCACATCCGCTCAGGTTCGCAAGAACGGCACGGTCAAGCTGACGCTCACGCCGAGCACAAACTGTGTCGGCACCGCCGAGGAGATCAAGTCCGAACTCGAGAAGGCGGCTCCGAATGCCGTTGTTTCCGTAACCGAGAATAACGGCAGCTTTGAAGCGGTTATCCGCAACGTAACGGAAGCTCTGACGGTCAACACCGACAATCTGTTCCACAAGACCTACGCAATCACGGCCAATAAGGCCGAAAACGGCAGCGTTTCCGCTTCTGCGGCACGCGCCAAGGCCGGCGACACGGTAACGCTCACTGCAACACCCGCAAGCGGCTATCAGTTGAAAACCCTGACGCTGGCACCGGAGACCGCACTCGACAAGACGGTTTCCGCGTCCACCCTGACCTACACCTTCACCATGCCGGCAAATGATATTACTGTCACCGCAGCCTTTGCCGCCAAGCCGAGCAGCGGCGGCGGTGCAGGCGGCGGCGGTGGAGCGGGCGGCGGCGGTGCTGCACCGGCTCCGTCCGACAACGGCTCGTCCTCCATCACTGCACCGGACGGCACCAAGATTCCCGCAACGGTTGCGGTAAAGAACGGCACCGCAGCGGTTTCTGCCGACAGCTCCAAGCTGACTGCGGTTTCCGGCAAGGATTCGCTGACGCTTGATCTGTCCGCAGACTCCACCGTACGCGCGGTATCGCTCACCGGCGATGTGGTAGCTGCTCTTGCCGGTGCAAAGAACGGCGCAGTGCTTACCCTGCCGAACGGCACGGTTACACTCGACCGTGAGACGCTGACCGCACTCGGCAGCGCCGCACAGGCTGACGGTATGGCAAGTATTTCGCTCGCTTCCGCTGACAAGTCCTCCCTGACTGACGCACAGCGCAAATACCTGCCGAAGAACAGCACCATCCTGAACATTTCTGCACAGGTACAGCCGAAAAACGGCACTGCAACCCATGTTCACGCGCTGAACGGCACGGCTGCGATTTCTGTGGCATACACCCTCAAGAGCGGCGAGAACGCCGATCATCTGGTTGCATACTATCTTGCTGAGGACGGCTCGTTTGAAAAGCTGCCTGTCATTTATGATGCAGCGACCGGAAAGGCTACCTTTAAGACCACCCACTTCTCCACCTTCGTTATCACCCACGAGTACAGCAGCGACTTCTCCGATGTCAACCTGCGCAAGTGGTTCTACAACGAGGTCAACACTGCACTCGAGAACGGCTGGTTCAAGGGCCTGACCGCAACCAAGTTCGGTCCGGATGACGGCATGACCCGCGCAATGCTGGTTCAGGTGCTCTACCGCATGAGCGGCAGCAAGGCCGCTTCCACCGCACAGTTCACCGATGTGGCGGACGGCAAGTGGTACGCAGAAGCCATCGCATGGGCCTCCGAAAACGGCATTGTCAACGGCTTCACCGACGGCAGATTCCAGCCGGATACGCTGATCACCCGTCAGCAGCTGGCGGCCATCCTGTACCGCTACGATACCTATCGCGGTCATACGCCGCAGGGCAGCGCAGCACTCGATGGCTACGCAGACGCGGCTTCTGTCGAGTCGTGGGCTGCTGAAGCAATGAGCTGGGCGAACAGCAACGGTCTGGTAACCGGCGTTACCCCGACTACGCTCGTGCCGAACGGCACCGCAACCCGTGCTCAGGTAGCGGTTATCCTCAGCCGCTACACCGACCAGTAATCCCATCCGATCCATACCTCCCAACGGATATGGTATGAACAACCGCCCTGCAAGGGCAGACAATACCGACAGCGCCTGAAGACGCACACAAGCGACACCAATCAAAAATGGTGTCGCTTGTTTTTTGCTTCTCACACGGAATACGCTCACGCGAGAACGAATCGAACAGCCGCGGCAGAAATTCCATGCCCATATGTCAGCTTCTTTTCCGACGTGATATACTCTGTCAATCGAATCACAAGTACTTCCAAGCTCATGGCCTCATTATATCGTACATCACGTTCTATATTTGCATAATACTGTGCAAATTCGACTCGTTTTGATTTACAACGTCGTTGAAGGGTGATATACTGAAATTACCAGATAAGATGCGCCGGATTATGCTTTGAGGAGATGCTATAATGACCATGAATGACCCGCTGCTCCGCACGGACAGCTATGCAAAAATCTTCCTGTACAACACCCATGAAACCGTTGCCTGTGTGCCGCGCCACACCATCCGCATGCGCGATAAAGTGCGCCCGGATAAGCTGCGCGAAGCCGTCGAGCAGGCACTGCTGCGCTTTCCGCACATGATGCTGACCGCCGAGCCGACCGAGACCGCGTTCCGCTACCGCCGCAACGTGCAGCCCGCCGTGGTGCTGCCGTTCGATGGCGTATCCACCCGCTACACCATCGGCTCTAAGGATACGAACGGATACTTATTTCTCGTCGGCTACCACGACAAGACCATCTATATGGAGTATCAGCACTCTATCTCGGATGGACGCGGATTCGAGGAGTTTATCCGCTGTGTACTGTTCCAGTACCTGAAAAACTGCGGTTTCCCGGTTGAGAATGACGGCTCTGTGCGCGGCATGGATACCCGCTGGTCTCCCGAGGAGAGCGCAAACGGCTACGAGCAGCTGGCAGACCGTGAATTTTCGCCGGATGGCATCTGGAAAAAGCCGGAGGCTGTTCATGCCCCCGAGGTACAGTGGGGCGCTGACGGCTCCGAGGTCGTCACCGAGGTGACGTTCCCGTTTTCTCAGCTGCACGATTACGCAAAGTCCATCGGCGTCAGTCCGCTGTCTGTACTGGCTCCGCTGATGATGAAAGCGTTTGATGATAAGTTCGGCGGAACGGACAAGCCGGTTATCGCGGAGATTCCGGTCGATCTGCGTCCGCTGCTGCCGACGCTTACCACGCGGTATTTTATTTGCTTTATCGATCTGCCGTATTTTCCGGAGTACCGCGATCTGCCGAATGACGAGGTGTTCCGGCGCACGAAGGCGTTTTTGAAGGATCAGATGCAGCGCGAACAGCTGCTCTATCGTGCAAAAGCCGCCGCAGACCGCTGTGAATTGCTGCATGAGGCAGACATGCCGCTCGCGGAGAAAATGCAGGCGGCACAGAAGGTCACGACTGATTTTGTGCTCGAGGACAGCTTTCTCATTACCAATGTCGGCCGGTTCGCCCTGCCGGAAAGCTGCCGTCCGTATGTGCTCGACTACGGCGCGATTTTGCCGTGCGCGGTGCAGCCGTTCGCGCTGCTGATCTCGTCGTATGGAGATAAAATGAAACTGTCCGTTGCGCAGCGCGACCACGATATGCAGGTTGTCGAGGATTTGTGCGCCGGTCTGCGGCAGCTTGGCATCCAGCCTGAAACACTCAGCTATCCGTTTGTAGTGACACGGTATAACGGACTTGAGTGCGGGATGTAAGTTCAAAACTGTAATTTCAAAAGCAAAACGCTCAGCTATCGTTTGATAGCTGAGCGTTTTGCTTTATCCAAGCCGCGCGACTGTATAGTCGACATACAGACCGGCACCGGTCACAAGCGCATTCTCGTCCACATCGAAGCCGCCGTTATGGTTAGTGATCATCGTGTGCGGAAAATCCGGATTGCCGGTGCCGAGATACGCATACGCGCCCGGCTTATACAGCTCAAACTCGGCAAAATTGTCGCCGCTGAGCGACAGCTCACGGTTGGTGACAACGTGTCCTTCTCCGAGCAGCTCGTCCACGACCCGAGCAGCCTCCTCGCACACCTGCGGGTCATTGACGAGCGCAGCGGCAAAGTCCGTCCACTCGATTTCCGCCGTGCCGCCGTACAGCGCAGCGATGCTCTGCGCTGTCTCACTGACCTGTGCACGGACGCGGTCGCGGCTCTCCTGCGAAATGGTGCGCGTTGTGCCCTCCATTTCAGCAAATGCTGCCACGGCGTTGTAGGTCGTGCCCGCGTTCAGCTTGCCGATACCGATGATGACCGGCTCGGTCGGTGAAGTGCGGCGCGTAACCAGTCCCTGCACTGCCACGACAATCTGGCTGGCGATGTACAGCGCATCTACGCCCAGATGCGGCGTGGAAACGTGCGTGGACTTACCGTGCACGCGAATGCGGAAATGATCGACTGCGGCGTTGTTGATGCCCGGTTTGAGTCCCACCGTGCCTGCCTCCAAATCGTATGCCGTGTGCAGACCGAACACGCGCTCGGCACCCTCCAGCACGCCGGCTGCGACAAACGGCTTTGCACCTTTTCCGATTTCCTCTCCCGGCTGAAACACAAGACGGACCTTTCCGCTGAACGCGTCTCTGTTCTCCGACAGGATTTTCGCGGCACCCAGAAGGCAGGCCGCGTGCGCATCATGGCCGCAGGCGTGCATGACGCCTGCATTCTCCGAGCGATAGACGCACTCATGCGTCTCCTCAATGGGCAGCGCGTCGATATCCGCACGCAGAACCAGCACTTTTCCGTTGTCCTTTGCGCCCTTCAGCGTGCCGAGCACGCCGGTTTCGCCTACGCGCGTGTGCGGAATGCCGAACTTGTCCAGTTCCTCCTCAATGCGCTGTGCCGTGCGGAATTCCTGCAGGCTCAGCTCCGGGTGCCGGTGAAATTCCCGACGGATGGATACGATGTAGTCCTTCGTTTCCGCTGCGGCTTTCTTTACATCCATGACGGCTTTTCCTCCTGTTTATCGGTGTTTCGGTTTGATCTTATCACGCAGACCTTCCAGACGGTTGAGTGCATCGAGCAGCGTCTCGTCCTTCTTGGCAAAATGCAGGCGAATCAGGTTGTTGACCGGCTCACGGAAGAAGCTCGATCCGGGAACCGCGCCTACGCCGACATAATGCGCCAGATCCTCGCAGAACGCAAGATCGCTCTCGTAGCCGAACTCGGCAATATCGAGCAGAACATAGTACGCGCCCTGCGGGTCGGTATGGGTGATTTTGAGATCGTCCAGACCCTTGAGGAACAGATCCTTTTTGTGCGTGTACTTGGCCTGCAGATCGTCGTAGTAGTCCTGACCGAACTTCAGACCGGTAACAACAGCCTCCTGCAGCGGTGCTGCTGCGCCGACGGTCAGGAAGTCATGTACTTTTTTCGCACGGTCGATAATCTCCGGCGGCGCGATGATATAGCCCAGCCGCCAGCCGGTGACGGAATACGTCTTGGAGAGCGACGAGCACGACAGCGTGCGCTCCCACATGCCCGGCAGAGTGGCAAAATAAGTGTGCTTGTTGGGTGCGAATACGATGTGCTCATACACCTCGTCGGTGATAACGTAGGTGTCGTACTTCTCCGCGAGAGACGCGATAATCTCCAATTCTGCACGGGTGAACACCTTGCCGCACGGGTTGGACGGGTTGCACAGAATGATGGCCTTCGGGTGCTGACGGAACGCGTCCTCGAGCACATTTGCGTCAAAGTGGAAATCCGGCGGCACGAGCGGCACATAAATCGGCTCTGCGCCGGACAGAATGGTATCCGCACCGTAGTTCTCGTAAAACGGGGAGAAAATGATAACCTTGTCACCCGGATTGGTGACCGTCATCATCGCAGCCATCATCGCCTCGGTGCTGCCGCAGGTCGTAACGATCTCGGTGTTCGGGTCGATCCTGCGGCCCATGAAATAGGTCTGCTTGGCGGCCAGCGCTTCACGGAAGTTCTGCGAACCCCAGGTGATGGAATACTGGTGGTAATCCTCGTAGGCCACCTGCGCCAGACGGTCGAGCAGCTCCTTCGGCGGCTCAAAGTCCGGGAAACCCTGCGACAGGTTAACCGCGTCATACTGCATGGAAACGCGCGTCATGCGGCGGATGACCGAGTCGGTAAAGCCGGCGGTGCGTTCAGATAAGCTCTGCATGGTTATTTTCCTCCCACAATATAAGATTTCTGATCGTTCAGTATATGCTTCGGGTCGAGCGCGGTCTTGATGGTGTTCATCACGGCAAGATTCTCCTGCGCGGTCTCCCGCAGGAAGTACGACCGCTTGGAAATGCCGATGCCGTGCTCACCCGATGCTACGCCGCCGTAAGAATACGCCTTCGCGTATGCCTGCTCCATGTTGTCGTGCAGTTCACGCTCCCAAGTCTGCTGGTCGCGGCCGTCACGCACCACGCACAGATGCACGTTGCCGTCACCCGCATGACCGAACGCGATCATACGCATACCCGAGGCGGCCTCCAGCTCGTTGATGTAACGTACAAAGTCCGCCGTGTGGCTGATGGGCACGACAATGTCCACCGGCTCCTGCTCGGACACGGCCTCGACCGCCATAACGAGCGCACCGCGCACCTTCCAGATGTCGGCGGCCTGCTCGGCACTGCGGAGCACGATATAGTCGATGGCGCCGTTGTCGAGCGCAAGGCGGCGCACGCGCTCGATATTCGCGTTGACCTCGCTCTCGTGGCCGTCAAACGTCAGCAGAATGTACGAACCGGCATCCGGACGCGGATATTTCACGCCGGAAAAGCTCTCACCGAGGGCTACGACCTTGCGTTCCATGAACTCGACTGCGGTCGGGTTGGCGTTCGCCTGCAGGATAGTCAGCACGCTGCGGATACCCGTGCCGAGGTCAGCAAACGGAACGAGCACGCTCACCGTGGTCTCCGGCTTGGGAAGAAGGCGCAGCAGGCACTTGGTGATGACCGCCAGCGTACCCTCCGAGCCGATGAGCAGGTGCTTGAGCGACAGTCCGCTCGCGTCCTTGACCTGCTTGCCGCCGACTTTCAGCACCGTGCCGTCCGCAAGAACGACCTCCAGCCCGCGCACATAATCGCGTGTTACGCCGTACTTGACCGCACGCATACCGCCCGCGTTGGTGCTGATGTTGCCGCCGATGCTCGAGGCCTTTTCGCCCGGGTCGGGCGGGTAAAACAGACCGTGCTCCTCAACATAGGCCTGCAGATCTTTGAGCAGCATGCCCGGCTCGACGGTGACCGTCATCGTGTTGCGGTCCAGCTCGAGCACGCGGTTCATGCGGGATACATCCAGAATGATACCACCGAACATCGGAATTGTCGAGCCTACCAGATTGGTGCCCGCGCCGCGCGGCGTGACCGGGATGGCGTTTTCGTTGGCGTACCGGAGCACGCCGCTGACCTCCTCGGTCGAGCGCGCGAACACGAGCGCATCCGCCGTGCCGGTGCGGCGGCCGAGCGCATCGCTCAGGTATTCCGCCGGAATATTTTCTGCGAAAAGCAGACGGTCTTCATCCGAAATGATATTCTGCAAAGCCTGTTTGCTTACTTCCATTGCTGTTTCCTCCTGCCAATTCCTGTCGCGAAACTACAGTTTCGCCGACAAGAGGAACGGACCGTAGGCCGTTCCAAAGTCGTCCGAAAGTTCCTATACAGAAACTTTCTCCCTCTTAAAGCATAAAAACGGTGATACATGCTCCCCGTTTTTATGAATTTGTTTCACAAATTCTATCAAATGCGCGCTTACGCGCGGAAAACCCAATCCGATATCACACTGCATTTGATAGATTGAATGCCGCCGGTTGTTTCCGGCGGCATTGGGAACGATTATGCATTACTTGTCTGCCAGCAGATCCTGATCCCAGCCTGCCTTGATGAAGTAGCCGCCGAACTGGTCATTGAATACTGCCTCGGTCTTATCAGACTGGAACGCTGCAACAACCTTCTTGTAGGTCTCCAGCTTGTCTGCATCCTCAAGGTCAGCGGAACGTGCTGCGATCAGATTCCAGTACTCCTCGATGTCCAGCTGGTCATCCTTGTAGATGGCGTCCTCGGTCTTAAGACCGAAATCCAGTGCGTAGTTGCCGTTTACAACAGCTGCGGTAACGTCAGCCAGCGTGGACGGGATTACGTTAGCCTTCAGCTCCTCGATGGTGATCTTGGTGTTGTAGGTCTCAATGTCGTCGATGGTCGGGTTGAACTCGGCGCTGTCCTTCAGCTTGATCAGGCCCGCAGCTTCCAGAACCTTGAGGGCGCGGCCGCCGTTGGTTACATCGTCCGGAATGGCTACGGTGTCGCCGTCCTTAAGCTCATCAACCGACTTAACCTTGTCGGAGTACAGGTTCAGCGGGATGATAAAGGTGTTGCCGATATTCTCGATCTCATAGCCGTAGTTGTCGATCTCGCTCTGCAGGTAAATACGGTGCTGGAAAGCGTTCAGATCGATCTCGCCGTTAGCGAGTGCGTTGTTCGGGGTAACGTAGTCCGAGAACTGTACGAACTCAAGGTCGATGCCCTCGTCAGCCAGCTTTTCTTTGGCTGGCGTCCACAGATCCTCGTAGATGCTGCCGACTACGCCGAGCTTTACGGTTACGGCATCGCCGGAATTGCTGTCGGATGCCTGTGCATTATCGGAAGCTGCGCTGCTCGAGCCGCCGCAGGCGGTCAGGGACAGGGCGAGGGTTGCTGCGGACAGGGACAGTGCAATGATTCTTTTGAGCTTCATTTTAGGTGCCTCCATTATTGTGAAATAAAATTTTTAATTGACTGCTTTTATAATGTGAGCGACAGCTGATAATTCTCGCTCATGGTCTTGCAGGATGCGTTAAACTTCTCCTGCTCCTCCGGGGTGAGGTGCAGCTCAATGATCTCTGCGATGCCGTCGCGACCCACGATAGCGGGCACGCTAGCGTACACATCGTGCTGACCGTATTTGCCGTCCAATAGAACAGAAACCGAAAGAACGCGGTTCTCGTTGTAGAAGATGGCGCGAACGACCTCTGCGGCAGAAGCGCCGATGCCGAACTCGGTGCACTGCTTGCCGCGCAGGATGGTCCAGCCGCCTTCACGGCCTGCGTCAGCAAGCGCATCCAGGTCGAGCCTGCCGAACGTGTCCGGATACTCCTCGCGCCACTGGGAAAGCGGCTTGCCCGCGATGGTGACAGCCGACCATGCGACCATCTGGCTTTCGCCGTGCTCGCCGAGCGCGTAAGCGGTGATGGATTTCTGGTCAATGCCGGTTTCCTGTGCGATGGCGCGGCGCAGTCTTGCGGAATCCAGCGTGGTGCTGGTGGAGAAAATGCGTTCCGGCGCCCAGTTCAGCGTGTGCTGAATGTAATGCGCGATAACGTCCGCCGGATTGGAGATATTGACGATAATACCGTCAAAACCGGATTCTTTGATGGATTTTGTTACATCCTTCAAAATGGCGATGGTCTGTCCCAGGGTGTCCATGCGGGTCTGATTGCCGGTCGGCAGCGGGCCTGCCGAAATGATCATAATCTGTGCGTCCTTAGCATCGCTGTAGTCACCCGCGGTGACCTTGGTGCGAACCGGAAGGTAATTGGTCGCATCGGTCAGGTCGAACGCCTGTGCGACTGCCTTTGCGTGATCGGAGTCAATGTAGACAATCTCGTCTGCCAAACTCTGCGAAATCAGTGCGTAGCCGACATGGGAGCCGACATGGCCTGCACCGACAATAACAACTTTACGATTGGAAATACTCATGTCAGACACTCCTTAGTGTGTGTTCTTCTTGACGACCTTGCCGCCAACGAACTCCATAATGCAAACGATGATGACGAGGACCAGCACAGTGACGTTGGTAACGTCCAGCATGTTGCGGTCGTGGCCGTAACGGATGGCGAAGTCGCCCAGACCGCCGGCACCGACGACACCGGCCATCGCGGTCAGGTTCAGCAGGCTGATCGCCGTGATGGTTGTGCCGCGCGCGATGGCGGCAACGCTTTCCTTCAGGTAAACGCGGAAGATAATCTCCAGCGGTGTGGAGCCCATCGAGAGCGCCGCTTCGATCAGACCCGGATCAAGTTCTGCGAGGGCGCTCTCCACCTGACGGGTGAAGAACGGCACCGCACCGAATACCAGCGGAACGATTGCACCCCGAACATAGATTGCCGTACCCATGATCGCACGGGAAACCGGCATTACCCACGTCAGCAGGATGATGAACGGGATGGAACGGAACAGGCTGACCAGTTTGTCCAGAATCTGATAGACGATTTTGTTTTCCAGAATGCCGCCCGGCTTGGTGACCGTGATCAGCACGCCCAGTGTCAGACCGAGCACGAACGAGATCGCACCCGACCAGACCACCATGAGCAGCGTGTCGCCGATGGCTGCATAGAAGTCCGGCAGCTTTGCCATCACGTTCGGAATGATGTTATTCAGAAACTCTTGCATCCTTGATGACCTCCACTCCTACGTTTTTCTCACTGAGATAGGCGATTGCCTGTGTGATTTGATCGCGGCCGCCGCTGATGATGGCTACCGTGCCGCCAATCGGTGCATTCTGCACGATGGCGATATCGGAAAAGATGATGTTGAGCACAATGTCGAATTTGCGCGATACCGTCGAGATGAGCGGCTCGGATACGTTGCGCTGAATATAGCTTAAGCGCACGATCAGTTCACCCGGATTCAGCTTGACGACCGGCGAATCCTCCGCGATGAGTTCTTCGATCTTGCGGAGATTGGAGGTCGTGTGGATGAAGTTCTTGGTGATGTCCTCTCTCGGGTTGGCGAAAATGTTGAACACCTCGCCGGACTCGACCACCTTACCGTGCTCCATAACGGCTACGCGGTGGCAGATCTCCTTGACGACCGCCATTTCATGGGTGATGATAACGACCGTGATGCCGAGGGTTTCGTTCAGGTGCTTGAGCAGCTGCAGAATCGCCTTGGTGGTCTGCGGATCGAGTGCCGAGGTAGCCTCATCGCAGAGCAGCACATTCGGGTCGTTTGCCAGTGCGCGAGCGATTGCTACACGCTGTTTCTGACCGCCGGACAGCTGCTTGGGATACGCCTCCGCCTTATCACCGATGCCGACCAGATCAAGCAACCGCTGTACTTTTTCCTCGATCTGCTGTTTGGAAAGGCCGCTGCCGCGCAGCGGATACGCTACGTTGCCGGCTACGGTGCGCGAGGGCATCAGGTTGAAGTGCTGAAAGATCATGCCAATCTTCTTGCGGGCCTGCCGCAGCTCCTTTGCCGAGAGCGACAGCATATCCTGACCATCTACGATCACCTTGCCGGAGGTCGGCCGCTCGAGCAGATTGATGCATCGCACCAGCGTCGATTTACCCGCACCGGAAAAGCCGATCATACCGAAAATTTCGCCCCTGTCAATCGTCAGCGAAACATCCTGCACCGCATGAACGGTTCGCTTGCCGCTCACAAACTCCTTCGAGATATGTGACAATTTTATCAAGAAAATTCCTCCTTATTCCTCTTAAATGCGCAAAAAAAGCGGGAAGCTCGCAGCTCCCCGCTTCAGAAAATGCAATGAATCCGCAAGAACGCGCAGCGTCAGGCAAGACGATTCAAAGTAATTTCGTATTCTGTCGGTCAGGCAGCATCTGAGCATAGTACAGCATGTTCATACACATTCGACCCGACATTCGTGCGTTTACGATGAACATTTTGCTCGCTCCTTTCCGATCCCCTACTGGATTTGTTGGTTATAGAATAGCACAGCCAATCCCCAGTGTCAACCTCGGAATTGCAGGAATTTCATTTTCTGGAGGTTTTGCCAGTTTTGCACAAATAAAGCCAACGAAATCTATAGGATTTGACTGATATTTTCAGCAGTTTGCTGTAATTCAAGGCGGTCTTCTTAGCAGGCATATTGGGTGTTGTACTTTTTATCGGACTTTAACTGTTATATACTGTATATAACAATTCAATAGAAGGTGATCGCTATGGATAAAAAATTCTATGCACATACTCGCCCGATCAATGAAAACGGCGTTGAACGTACAGAATATCAGCTTCTCTCCGATCACGAGCGCGGTGTCGGCACGCTCTGCGGGCAGTTTGCCGAAGCATTCGGTGCACAAGCTGAAGGTCACGAGGCCGGTGTTCACCATGATGACGGCAAAGCAACTGCCGCATTTCAGCATCGTCTTCTGGATAATGGTCCAAAGGTCGATCATGCAACCGCCGGTGCACGAAACATCATGTTGTCAAACAATCTGCTCTTAGCCGCTTGTGTCATGGGGCATCACAGCGGTTTGCCGGATTTAGGCAGCACAAATGACCCGGAAGGCACGCCCACCTTCACCGGCAGAATAAAAAAGTGGGGCACTCCCGCTATTCCGCCGCTTGACCCGGATTATCCCATTCCGCCGGTACGCCTGCCGCAGCGTCCGGTCACCAAGCCGTCGCTTTCCGAGTCATTCCGCACGCGCATGCTGTACTCCTGTCTGGTGGATGCGGATTATCTGGACACCGAGCAGTTCATGCAGGGCGATATGCCGCGCGGCACCGGAAATTCACTCGAAACGCTGCTCACCCGCTTACAGGCCAGGCTAAATGAATGGGACAACCCGACTTCCGAGCTGAACAAGCTGCGTCAGCAGATCTTGCAGGCGTGCGTTTCCGCCGCAGCCAATCCCAAGGGCATTTACACGCTTACGGTTCCGACCGGCGGCGGCAAAACGATCAGTTCTCTCTCATTTGCGCTGCATCATGCCGTTGAGCACGGTATGAAACGTGTGATTTATGTTGTACCGTACACCTCCATCATCGAGCAGAATGCCGATGTTTTCCGCGGTATTTTAGGCGATGAGAACGTACTCGAGCATCACTCCGGTGTACAGTTCGAGAACGATGAGGAAAACGGCAATCCCGATCCCAAGGCACTGGCCGCCGAAAACTGGGACAGCCCGCTCGTTATCACAACCGCCGTTCAGTTTTTCGAGTCGATGTACGCTAACCGTTCCTCACAGTGCCGCAAGCTGCACAATCTGGCGAACAGCGTGATTATTTTCGATGAAGCGCAAATGCTTCCGCTGTGCCACCTGATGCCGTGCGTTGCAGCCATCGGCGCTCTGGTAGAGCAGTTCGGCGCAACTGCCGTGCTGTGTACGGCTACCCAGCCAGTACTCGGCGATTTGATTCAGCGATTCGCACCGTCGCATGCGGTTTCCGAGATTTGCCCGGAGATTCCGTTCTATTTTGACAAATTCCGCCGTGTAACGTTCCGGCAAGTCGGTGTCCTCGAGGATGACGCACTCGCCGAATTGCTGTGCGCACATGAGCAGGTCCTCTGCATCGTCAATTCCCGCAAAGCGGCGCAGTCCATTTTCTCGAAATTGCCGGAGGAAGGCAGTTTCCATCTGTCCACATTGATGGTTCCGGCACACCGCCGTACGGTGCTCGAGGAAATCCGACGCCGATTAAATGACGGTTTACCCTGCCGTGTCGTATCGACTTCTCTTGTTGAAGCCGGTGTTGACATAGATTTCCCCGCCGTTTACCGCGAACTGGCGGGTCTGGATTCCATTCTGCAGGCCGCCGGACGCTGCAACCGCGAGGGCAAGCGTGCCGCAGAGGACAGCATTGTTACTATTTTCCGCCGCACGGAGAAGGCTCCGCCGCTGTTTGGACAAGCCATCGGCGCGACAAATATTGCGCTGGATAACAATGCCGATCCCGCTTCTCCGCAGACAATGCAGAGCTATTTCAGCGAACTGCGTACGCTGAACGGTTCCGCAATTGACAAAATCGGCGTGATCGACGCGTTTGAACGTGGACGCGGCGGCTCTCTGTATCCGTTCCGCACAATTGCCGAGAATTTTCGCATGATCGACAACGACACACGCACAGTTTATATTCCGTGGAAGGACGGTTCTGAACTCATCGAGCGGCTTTGCGATGGTGCGTGCTCTAAAAAGCTGTATCGGCAGCTTGGGCAGTACGCCGTGCAGGTGTATGATGAGCATTTTCAGGCACTGTACGACACCGGTGCGCTTCAAACCGCCGATGAAACCAATGCTTTGGACGACCGCAGTGCTATTCTGTGCGATCTGTCACTGTATGATGAGAAAACCGGTCTGTCGCTCAAGGCAGACAGCGGTCAGGCGTTTTTCGGGTAATTTTTCGCGTAAAAAGGAAAACGGGAGAATGTGGTAACATTCTCCCGCGCTTCCTTAATTATCTCAAATTAGATTTCAATCCACGTCTAATGACGACAAATACACTATAACAGTTTCTGATTTATTTTGTCAAGTTTCTTTACCCTGCCTTATTATTTCATTTGCATAAATTTAATTATCTCATATTAGGAAATATTGCTGTTGTAATCAACAGCGTAAAGCGATATAATGTAATCGTAGATAAGGGGGCTTGCTACCCTATCTATCCAACAAATCACACCGAAGCCCTGTCACATATTCCACTCTCCGTTGATATAAGGAAATATTTGGCAAGTCTTCGTAAAGGAGGGAAATATACCAATGTCAATTCAAGTTGAAGTAAGCGGCCCATACGCTCTATTCAGCAGGCCTGAAATGAAGACCGAACGCGTCAGCTATGACTGCATGACACCCTCGGCGGCACGCGGGTTGCTGGAAAGTATTTACTGGCACCCCGGTCTTCGCTGGATCATCGACCGCATTCATGTCTGTGCGCCGATTCACTTCACCAACATCCGCCGAAATGAGGTAAAGGACACCATCAACGCACGTTCGGTCAAGGCGTGGATTGCAAAACCCAAGGGTGAGCTGTACCTTGCTGCATCAGAAAGCATTCAGCAGCGTGCCGCCATGGTGCTGCGCGATGTCCACTATGTCATTGAAGCACACTTTGAAATGACCGACAAGGCTGCGCCGACCGACAATCCCGGCAAGTTTCAGGACATTATGAAACGCCGTCTGCGCCGCGGACAGTGCTACAGCATGCCCTACTTCGGCACACGGGAATTTCCGGTAAAGTTTGAGCTTTGTGAACAACTTCCGCCTTGTCCGGAGGAACTGCTTGGTGAGCACGATCTCGGCTGGATGCTGCTCGACATGGATTACAGCGATCCCGCCAATATCACACCGATGTTCTTCCGCGCCAAGCTGATAGACGGTGTCATGGAGGTTCCCCCGATTCACAGTGCGGAGGTGGTCAAATGATTTTGCAGGCGCTGACGCAATATTATGATGCCCTCAATGCCCGCGGTGAAATTGATGCGCCCGGCTGGGGCAGACCGAAAATCAGTTATGCGCTCCAGCTGCGGGACAACGGTGAACTTGCCCAGGTTATTCCGCTGCTGCACGAAGCAGAGGCAGGCAAAAAGAAAGTACTCCGACCGCGTGAGGATATTCGTCTGCCGGCGGCAGTCAAGCGTTCTTCCGGTGTCACGTCCAACTTTATGTGGGATAATTCGGCATATCTGCTTGGCGTAGACGCAAAAGGCAAACCGGAGCGCAGTCTGCAATGCTTTCACGCCGCCGCCGAGCTGCACCGCAAGCTGTTAGACAATGTGGACTCTCCTGCCGCACACGCAATTCTCTCCTTCTTTGATACATGGCAGCCTGCCGAAGCTGCACAGCACCCTGCTCTTGTCAATGATTACGACAAACTCATTGCCGGTGCCAATCTGGTATTTTATGTGAATGGGCAGTATCCGGCAGATGATCCGGTCATCTGCGCTGCATGGCAGGCACATTACGACGGTGACTCCGATGCACCCAAACAGCAATGTCTTGTCACCGGCGAACTGGATGAGATTGCCGCCGTTCATCCTGCCATCAAAGGTGTGCGTGATGCGCAGTCCAGCGGCGCCGCACTTGTATCGTTCAACGCACCCGCCTTCTGTTCCTACGGTCACGAGCAGAACTACAACGCACCTGTTGGCAAGCACGCTGCATTTGCTTATACGACGGCGCTCAATCACCTGCTGGCTGACCGCGAGCATACGCAGTACATCGGTGACACCACCGTCGTTTGCTGGGCGGAGACTGCAGAACCGCAGTATACTGATTTTTTCAGCTGTCTTATGGGCAATAACACGCAAAGCTGGTCGGATAATGACTTATCTGCTGCGCTCAAACACCTTGCAGACAGCGAACCGTGTCAGGAATTAAATCTTGATCCTGACCGTGCATTCTACATTCTCGGTCTGGCACCGAATGCTGCGCGTCTGAGTGTGCGATTCTTCTATAAAAACACATTTGGTGAATTGATGAAGAACGTCAACGCGCACTATGAACGTCTGGAAATCAAGCGTCCGGCGAAGGCGCCTGCCGGCTTTTTGCCGCTGTGGCAGCTGCTTGCCGAAACCGTCAACCAGAGTGCCCGCGACAAAAAGCCGAGTCCGGTTATGGCCGGTGCGACTGCCCGTGCTGTCTGGAACAACGACCGTTATCCGGCGGCACTGCTGAATGGTGTTATGCTCCGTATCCGCGCAGATTCTGAGGTAAACTGGCGGCGTGCCGCAATTTTGAAGGCGTATTACTTGAAGAATGAGGACAAGGATTGTCCCGAGGAGGTTTTAACTGTGAGCCTGAATGAATCCAGCACCAATATCCCTTATGCACTCGGACGGCTGTTCTCGGTGTATGAAGCCGTACAGCAGGCGGCAAATCCGGGCATCAACGCTACTATCAAGGATAAATACTTCAACTCCGCTTCGTCTATCCCCGCGACTATCTTCCCTATTCTTGACAAGCTCTGTCAGAAACATCTGCGTAAGCTGCGAATCGATCAGCAAATTTATTTTAATAAGCAAATCGGCCAGATCATGGATATTCTGCACGAAGAGTATCCCGCTCGGCTGAACCTGCCGCAGCAAGGCTCGTTTGACCTCGGTTACTACCATCAGACACAAAATCGTTACACAAAAAAGGAGGACAAGTAAATGGAACCCATCAAAAACCGCTATGAATTTGTAATCTTTTTCGACGTGGAAAACGGCAATCCGAACGGCGATCCGGATGCGGGCAACATGCCGCGTATCGACCCGGAAACCGGCTACGGTCTGGTGACCGATGTATGTCTCAAGCGCAAAATCCGCAACTATGTGGAAATGGCCAAGGAAGGCGAATCCGGCTACCGCATTTACGTCAAGGACGGTGTACCGCTCAACCGCAGCGATGCAGAAGCCTGCGCTTATGTCGGTGTAGCGCCGGACAAGCTCAAGGATGCAAAGAAGAAGGACGACCAGCTGGACAGCAAGCTGCGCGACTTTATGTGCCAGAATTTCTACGATATTCGCACATTCGGTGCGGTTATGACCACCTTTGTCAAGGGTGCACTCAACTGCGGACAGGTGCGCGGTCCGGTGCAGCTTGGCTTTGCCCGCAGTGTGGATCCTATTGTTCCGCAGGAAGTCACGATCACCCGTGTTGCCATCACCACCGAGGCTGACGCGGAGAAAAAGGGCACCGAAATGGGCCGCAAATACATCGTGCCTTACGGTCTGTACCGCGCGGAAGGCTATGTTTCTGCTAACCTCGCCCGCAAGACGACCGGATTCTCTGAGGCTGACCTTGAACTGCTGTGGACGGCAATCATCAACATGTTCGAGAACGACCATTCGGCTGCTCGCGGCAAGATGGCTGTACGCCAGTTGATTGTGTTCAAGCATGATTCCGAGCTTGGCAACGCACCCTCGCACAAGCTGTTTGATCTGGTTCATGCCGAGCACAACGAAGGCGTGATTGCGCCGCGTGCGTACACGGACTACACCATCACGGTTGACGAAGCCAACCTGCCGGCCGGCGTGACCTGCAAGGTACTGGGGTAATCTACGCCGAGGAGGATTTCCTCCAGCTCTCCGGTTTGCAGCATTTCGCATTCTGCCGTCGGCAATGGGCGCTCATCCATGTGGAGCACCAGTGGGCGGAGAATTACCGCACGGTGGACGGCTCGATTCTGCACGAGAAAGCGCACGGCGGCGGCACAGAAAGCCGCGGCGACCTGCTGATTGTTCGTGCCATGCGTATCCATTCGGCGGTACTCGGTGTATCCGGTGAATGCGATGTGGTAGAATTTCATCGCTCGGAAAACGGCGTTACCCTGCAGGGACGAGACGGACTGTGGTCACCGTTTCCGGTCGAATACAAGCGCGGCAATCCCAAGCCGCACGACGCGGACGAGCTGCAGCTGTGCGCTCAGGCGATGTGCCTTGAGGAAATGCTGTGCTGTCAGGTTTCCGACGGTGCGCTGTTCTACGGTGAACCGCGCCGACGGACGCCTGTCGAATTTACAGACGAACTGCGGCAGCGTGTGCGCGACAGCCTTGCCGAAATGCACGACTATCTGCGCCGCGGCTGCACGCCTAAGGTAAAACCGCAGAAAGGCTGCTCGGCCTGCTCGCTCAAGGAATTGTGTTTGCCCGAGCTGATGAAGGCGAAACCTGTCTCCGGCTACCTGAAAGGAGCGATGGAGGAATGAAAAAGCTACTTAACACGCTGTTTGTCACCTCAGAGGACGCCTATCTGACACTCGATGGCGAAAATGTTGTCGTCAACCGCGAGAAGCAGGTAACGGCTCGGTTTCCGCTCCATGCCCTCGCCGGAATTATCAGCTTCAGCTATGCAGGCGCGTCTCCAGCACTCATGGGCGCATGTGCAAAGCGAGATGTAAGCTTGTCGTTCTGTACACCGCGCGGGCGGTTTCTGGCGCGAACCTGCGGCGTGAGCAACGGTAATGTATTGCTTCGACGCACACAATACCGTACGGCGGATGACCCACCACAAGCCTGCCGTATTGCCCGCATGATGGTGTTCGGCAAGATTTACAACGCGCGGTGGAGCATTGAACGCACCTGCCGTGACCACGCCATGCGCGTGGACACGGAAACGCTCAAAGCCGCCTCCGCCAAGCTGAAAGCGCTGCTGCCGCAGGTGCAGGCAGAGACTGATTCAGGCTCTCTGCGCGGACTGGAGGGCGCAGGTGCGGCCATCTATTTCGATGTATTCGACCGGTTGATTCTCAACCACAAAGACGTGTTTTCATTCACCGGACGCTCGCGCCGTCCACCGCTCGACCCGTGCAACGCACTGCTGTCGTTCGCCTATTCCCTGTTAGCGAACGACTGCGCCGCTGCGCTGGAAGCCGTCGGACTGGACAGCTATGTCGGTTTTCTGCACACCGACCGTCCGGGCCGGCAGTCTCTTGCCGCCGATTTGATGGAAGAACTTCGGCCGTGCTTTGCAGACCGTTTTGTGCTTTCGGCTGTCAATCTCGGCAGGTTTTCCGCGAAGGATTTTGAAGTGCAGGAGAACGGTGCGGTTTATCTCTCAGAGAACGCCCGCAAAACCTTTTTACAGGGCTGGCAGGAGAAAAAGCGCGAGGAAATTCGTCACCCATACCTTGAGGAAAAGCTGTCTTGGGGTATGGTGCCCTACGCGCAGGCACTGCTGTTGGCGCGCTATTTGCGCGGCGATCTGGACGATTATCCGCCGTTTTTGTGGAAATGAGGTGCCGAATATGCTGGTTGTGATTACTTATGACGTCAACACCGAAACAGCCGCCGGGCGCAAACGCCTGCGGCAAATTGCCAGGCAGTGTGTCAATTATGGACAGCGTGTGCAGAATTCCGTGTTTGAATGCCTGATTGACGCGGCTCAGTGCCGTATGCTGCAGCAGAAGCTGTGCTCCATTATGGATGATGAACTGGACAGTCTGCGATTTTACTATCTCGGCAGCAAGTATGAGAATAAGATTGAGCATTTCGGCACGAAACGCGGCTATGAGCCGGAAGGCGTGCTCATGGTGTAAGGCGGTGCGAAGTGTAAGCGAACCGAAAAGCGTCGGCGCTTCGCACCGGAATTTCCGATAGGATATATACAATACTTTTATCGGATGTCAAATTTGCAGTTGTATTTTACACGATTCTATGCAAAACTGTTATTGCAATTGTTTATTTTGTGAAAATCATCGGGAATAGTCTTGGTGATTTTTGCTGTCGCTCCCTTCGCGGGAGCGTGGATTGAAATTCTGTACTTTCGCCGTTTTCACCGCGTTCGCCTGTCGCTCCCTTCGCGGGAGCGTGGATTGAAATAAGGACGGTAAGAGCATCGGCTACTTTACGACCGTCGCTCCCTTCGCGGGAGCGTGGATTGAAATGCTGCGGAAGAAGATAACAAGGCATCGGCTATCGTCGCTCCCTTCGCGGGAGCGTGGATTGAAATGCCGGTGCCCTTGACTACCTTGCGGATTTGCAGGTCGCTCCCTTCGCGGGAGCGTGGATTGAAATGCTGCTGCGCTTGGCCTGCTCGCAGGCGTAGTCGTCGCTCCCTTCGCGGGAGCGTGGATTGAAATGGTAATCTGTGTTATTATAATATCACCGAATACGGTCGCTCCCTTCGCGGGAGCGTGGATTGAAATGGCTGCAAAGTGGGCACGAATCGGCAAGAACGTAACGTCGCTCCCTTCGCGGGAGCGTGGATTGAAATATTATATAACTATACGCATGCAGTGTCAATAAAGGTCGCTCCCTTCGCGGGAGCGTGGATTGAAATATTGCGGTGTTGAAGTCCCACGCTATCTGTGGTGTCGCTCCCTTCGCGGGAGCGTGGATTGAAATTTGCTTTCCGGTGATGGCACTTACCGCATTTCCGGTCGCTCCCTTCGCGGGAGCGTGGATTGAAATGTCCAGCGGCGGTAGTTTCCGAATGCTCGGTAAGTCGCTCCCTTCGCGGGAGCGTGGATTGAAATTCCGTCAGAACGGCGCGGATATGGGCGGCAAGCGCTGTCGCTCCCTTCGCGGGAGCGTGGATTGAAATTACGGACGGCGGCGCGGTATCCTCTGAGAGTGTCGGGTCGCTCCCTTCGCGGGAGCGTGGATTGAAATCGCTGTCTGATGATAGCTTTGTCAAAGGCTTTTTCGTCGCTCCCTTCGCGGGAGCGTGGATTGAAATCTGCGCCGCCAGTCTGCCGGATACGGTAACGTCGGTCGCTCCCTTCGCGGGAGCGTGGATTGAAATTGCCCGACCCGAACGGCCTGTACATTGCAACTGTGTCGCTCCCTTCGCGGGAGCGTGGATTGAAATTCCGGGTTTCTTGCGAATGAGATTGTCTTGTCCGGCGTCGCTCCCTTCGCGGGAGCGTGGATTGAAATTTTGCGCTTTCAATGGTCTGCTGTCCGTACTGCGGTCGCTCCCTTCGCGGGAGCGTGGATTGAAATAGCCGTCCGGCAGAACAGTGCTTACAGGCGTGTTGTCGCTCCCTTCGCGGGAGCGTGGATTGAAATTGCGACTACTGAGATTACCGGCTATCAGCCGACCGTCGCTCCCTTCGCGGGAGCGTGGATTGAAATTGCTTGGCTGCACGGAACATCTGCTCGATTGCCTGTCGCTCCCTTCGCGGGAGCGTGGATTGAAATGGCAATGTCTCATGCTCTGCAAATCAGAGGCACGGAGTCGCTCCCTTCGCGGGAGCGTGGATTGAAATGATATAATAAGAGGGTAGAATTCCGTTGCACAAGATGTCGCTCCCTTCGCGGGAGCGTGGATTGAAATACATACGATAAGTATCAAGTAAAGGAAAAGCCCGCGTCGCTCCCTTCGCGGGAGCGTGGATTGAAATATTGCGGTGTTGAAGTCCCACGCTATCTGTGGTGTCGCTCCCTTCGCGGGAGCGTGGATTGAAATTCGTGCCGCGTCCTCGAGAAATACGAGGTAATCGCGTCGCTCCCTTCGCGGGAGCGTGGATTGAAATCCCCTGCGCTCCGGCTCGCCGGTTGGTGCTCATGAGCGTCGCTCCCTTCGCGGGAGCGTGGATTGAAATTTTTGCAAGCAGCGTTTGTGCGCTGGCTGCGCGGTCGCTCCCTTCGCGGGAGCGTGGATTGAAATCCCGCGGCACGGCATAATAAATAAGGGGTATTGGTCGCTCCCTTCACGGGAGCGTGGATTGAAATTTGGGTAAACCTAAAATATAATCGGCTGATACATGTCGCTCCCTTCACGGGAGCGTGGATTGAAATGTACGGGAAATTTGCCGTCAGTACAGACAAGCCGGTCGCTCCCTTCACGGGAGCGTGGATTGAAATGATATACAGATCTCGGAGTTATCCCAATATTCAGTCGCTCCCTTCACGGGAGCGTGGATTGAAATATTAAACAGATCCTTGGCAAGTCTAAGGGCAACGTCGCTCCCTTCACGGGAGCGTGGATTGAAATTCTCGGGTTATCCACCATCTTAACCGTGAACGTTGGTCGCTCCCTTCACGGGAGCGTGGATTGAAATAGCTTGTCATAAACGAGCTGTGCCAGGTGGTATGAGTCGCTCCCTTCACGGGAGCGTGGATTGAAATCACGGCAAGGAGTTCCACGACGGCGTTGACCTCGCGTCGCTCCCTTCACGGGAGCGTGGATTGAAATCGCTGCACCCCCAAACCCCGCTAAGGTATGCGCGGTCGCTCCCTTCACGGGAGCGTGGATTGAAATTTCTATCGTTGCCAACCGATCATCTACCGACTTCCTGTCGCTCCCTTCACGGGAGCGTGGATTGAAATAAGTCACCATCATCTATAACCTCCAGATGAAACGGTCGCTCCCTTCACGGGAGCGTGGATTGAAATACCCAGCCAAGAAGAACAGAAGCAAAAGACTTACGTCGCTCCCTTCACGGGAGCGTGGATTGAAATATGGAGTGAATACTATACGCAAATACCTTGCAAGTCGCTCCCTTCACGGGAGCGTGGATTGAAATGCCAGTCTTGCGATCGTCATAATCAACCAGCTGCGTCGCTCCCTTCACGGGAGCGTGGATTGAAATATCAGCGCCTTGGCCTTGGTTTGCAGGTCAGCGGTCGCTCCCTTCACGGGAGCGTGGATTGAAATTCGATCGTCCTCACCATACCGCGGATGACGCCGAGTCGCTCCCTTCACGGGAGCGTGGATTGAAATGGGGTATTTGCCGGAAAATAAAACAAAACCCCTTGGTCGCTCCCTTCACGGGAGCGTGGATTGAAATAAAGGTATCATGCAGCCGGAGGAACTTCTGGAACTGGTCGCTCCCTTCGCGGGAGCGTGGATTGAAATTAACGAGCTGACCGCCGAGAAGCGCAAGGAATACGTCGCTCCCTTCGCGGGAGCGTGGATTGAAATTTCATGGTGCCGCGTGCCGGAGCTATCGCGCTGGAAGTCGCTCCCTTCGCGGGAGCGTGGATTGAAATAAAGATGGTTTCCTGTACACCGTTGCTGTCCTGAGTCGCTCCCTTCGAGGGAGCGTGGATTGAAATCCGTGCAGAGCACGAGGAATTTAGCTTGCGTCTCGCGTCGCTCCCTTCGTGGGGACGTGGATTGAAATATCGGCATCATGGAGCGTGAGCACATGATCTCTATGGTCGCTCCCTTCACGGGAGCGTGGATTGAAATTCAATGTACCAACGCTCAATATCATGTTTCTGCAGGTCGCTCCCTTCGCGGGAGCGTGGATTGAAATTCGACCTTGTGATGAGCATTATCAAGGACGGTCTGGTCGCTCCCTTCGCGGGAGCGTGGATTGAAATCTTTAGCGCGTGATGATCGACCTGTTGCCGTATCAGGTCGCTCCCTTCGCGGGAGCGTGGATTGAAATAGGCCTGCGTGCACGGAAATTTGGAAATGACTTTGTCGCTCCCTTCGCGGGAGCGTGGATTGAAATGACCAGCTTCGCGGCGATCGCGCTGACGCACTGCGGTCGCTCCCTTCGCGGGAGCGTGGATTGAAATGCAACTGCTATTGCTGCGGCGGTAATCGCGGCATCGTCGCTCCCTTCGCGGGAGCGTGGATTGAAATTGCTTGCTGGAGGCGGTGATGACCCAGTGACCCTGTCGCTCCCTTCGCGGGAGCGTGGATTGAAATTGCACCTGCACGAGCCGCCCTGCCCATCGTCCGGTCGCTCCCTTCGCGGGAGCGTGGATTGAAATGATGTTGCTATAGATATTCCGGTTGCTCGATCGCGGTCGCTCCCTTCGCGGGAGCGTGGATTGAAATAGCATTGTTGTTAATCTCTGCCGATGCTGTCTGCGGTCGCTCCCTTCGCGGGAGCGTGGATTGAAATCCCAGTCATTGGCGGCGGGCACACCATCAAACAGTCGCTCCCTTCGCGGGAGCGTGGATTGAAATATCCTTGCATTTGTTGGACTGCTCGACCAAACCACGTCGCTCCCTTCGCGGGAGCGTGGATTGAAATGCAACAGGTGCAGGGGTCAGACCGGTGACACAGGTCGCTCCCTTCGCGGGAGCGTGGATTGAAATCATGGTAGTGTACGCCTTGGCGGCCTTGCTGTCGTCGCTCCCTTCGCGGAGCGATGGCGATAGCCGCATCACCATCCTCCCGCCCAACCTCGCCCCAGTCCCCCACCCTTACAATCTTTCACCCACCCCGACCAAAACATTTGCACATGTCATGACACATGTGCTATAATAACTCCAATACCGCTATTGACAGCGCCGCACAGATTGCTGCGGCGTTTTGCCGGGGAAGGAGAAAAATCAAATGAAAGCATACTTTGACAGCATCGAAAAGGAGGTTTCGGAGCAATTACAGCAGGTTTTCCTTAATCGCCGCGATACAGCTGTCATTACGATCGACATGCACGATGGACACCTGTCAACCGACCCGGACTGTCCATGTCCGTCTCCGCGAGGACGCGAGATCATCGAACCGCTCAATCATTTCATGAACGAAGCACGCGCGCTCGGTCTGCCAATCATCCATGTCCGCTCAACGCTGCGTAAGGGCGGTGCAGACGAAAAGCTGTTTCCGTCTGCGTGGCGCATGGTGTTTCCGGTTACGGTCGGTGAGATTCCCAACATCGCAGAGCACGCCATCGAAGGCACACGCTGGAACAGAATGTCCATCGACGTACACGACAAGGACTACATGGTAACGACCAAAAAGCGCCTGAGCGCGTTCTATCCGACCGATCTGGAACTGCTGCTGCGCAACCTCGGCATCCGCCGCGTGGTGCTCACCGGCTGCATGACCGACTGCTGCGTTATCAACACCGCCTTCGATGCCGCAAACCGCGACTTCCGCGTCGTCGTGCCGCGCGACCTGACCCGTGGCTCCGAGCACCTCGAAGAGCCTGCGCTGCGCATGATCTCGCTGCATCTGGGACTTGTCGTGGATTCGGATGCGCTGCTGGATGAATGGCGCTCTCAGGACTAAATGCATACCTGAAATTACATATAAACAAGAAAACAAGGTGACACAAAATGAAAATCGGCAGAACAGAGAAAATCTGGCTGGCGTCTGTGCTGTTCTTCTGGGTATTCTATAATTTCCCGGGATTCCCCCCCTACGGCAGCGAGACCGCCTGCATCATACACGGTCTGATCAGCTTTGTCGGCACGGTGCTGTCCGTGTATATCGGCTGCAAGCTGACCGAAAAGGAGTATCCTCTGATTGAGGACGAGGAACAGGACGAAACGGCAGAGAATATGACGCCTGCCGCTTCCGAAACGCAAAAAGAATCGGACAAATAAAGGATAACAGAGAAAATGACAACACAGGGTTTACTTTCAGGCAAAACGGTATGGATCGTTTTTGCGGCATATTTTCTATTTTTAATTGCCATCGCGCGCTACACCACATGGAAGGAAAAACGTGACGCAGGCAAGGTCGATCTGCAGGGCGGCCGGTTCAAGTGGCCAGTCATGGTCATGACCTATATTGCCTCCTGCATGAGCGTCTGGGTATTTTTCGCAGGTCCGGGCGCGTATTACCGCTACGGACTGGGCTACTTCTTCTCGGAGATGTGCATCTACTCCATGTTCCCGATCATCTGCTACTTCACGATGACCAAGGTATGGCTGGTCAACCAGCAGAAGCACTTCACCACCCCGGCGGATTTCTTCTTCTGCCGCTACAAGTCCAAGGCGCTGACCGTTATCATCGACATTGTTTACATTATCTGCGCCGTGCCGTTTATCTCGGCGGTACTGGTAGCCGGCGGACGCGCGGCTGAGGTGGCCACCGGCGGCGCGGTATCCTCGCAGACGTTTACGCTCATTTGCGGCATTATCATGACGGTATTCGTCATGCTCGGCGGTGTAAAATCCACCGCACTGGCGGATGCTGTACAGGGTTGGTTCTTCATTCTGGCGTTGTGGGCAATTATTTTCGTAACGCTCAAGATCGTATTCAACGGCTCGATCATCGAGGCGTTCCAGACCGTCCGTGTTCAGACGCCGGACTGGTTCTCCTACCCTGGTCCGATCGGTATCTGCACCTATCCGTCGCGCGTCAGCTATCCGCTTGCGTGCGCGTTCGGCTACACGCTGCTGCTGCCGCAGGTCTTTGTGCGCTCGGGCTATTACAGCGCGGGTCTGAAGGACCAGCGTCAGATGGCTTTCCTTGCACCGTTCCTGCAGATCATTGTCTGGGGCGGCACAATGCTCATCGGTCTGGTAGCACTGGCTGCCATGCCGAATCTGACCAGCTCGGAGACCGAACTGGTTATCCCGTATATGTGCAACATCATCGCGGGCACGCACGGTCTGCTCGCGCAGATTTTGATGATCGTGTTCCTCATCGGCGTACTGGCGGTCGGTCTGTCCACCGCAAATGCGCTGCTGATGGTCATGTCCTCTATCATCTACAAGGATCTGCTCGTCGGCATCGCTCACTGCAAATTCAAGGCATCCGAAACCTCGGTTATCCGCGTGGTGATTCTGCTGTTCGGTACCGTAACGGTTGCCGTATCGCTCATGCACTGGGAATACGTCTACAATCTGATGATTTTCGCGGATTCCCTGGTCGAATCGCTGTTCCCGGCGCTGGTATTCGGCATTTACTGCAAGTGGGCAACCCGAAAAGCCGCTATCACCTCGATTTCGGTCGGTGCGATCATTATCTGCCTGACCTTCTTCGTCTGGGATCTCGGCTATGTGTGGTACGGCACGATCGGTCTGGCGACCGCGTTCGTGCTGATGTATGTGGTCTCTAAGCTGACAAAGGATGACCTGAAGGACAGCGAGGACTTTTACGAGGCGCTTGACTCCGGTCACAGACGCTTCATGCGCATCAAAGCAAAAATCAAGTAACAGCAGGAGGGCGAAATCCCATGCTACGATTTACGCTCAATGGCACACAAATTGAAATAGAAGACGGCGAAAACCGCACATTGCTCGAATATCTCCGCAATGTAAAGTGCATGAAGGGCACAAAAGAAGCCTGCAGCACCGGTCACTGCGGCGCGTGCAGCGTACTGGTGGACGGCAGGCTGACACGCTCGTGCGTGACGCTCGTGCACCGATTGGACGGCAAAGCCGTCGAGACCATCGAAAACGCACCGAACGACACCATGCTGCAGGTGATTCAGCACTCGTTTCTTGATGTCGGCGCCGTGCAGTGCGGCTTCTGCACACCGGGCATGGTGATGGCGACAAAAGCGCTGCTGCTGCACCATCCGGCTCCGACCGAGCCGGAAATCTACGACGGACTGAAAAACAACTACTGCCGCTGCACCGGCTATGTCAAGATTATCGAGGCGGTCAAGCTGGCAGCGGCGCGGCTGCGCGGGGAAGATCCGGATATTGACAGCTTCCGCAGCCATGAAAGCACGGTTATTGTGGTTGGTGAAAATCAGGTCGTGCCCGAAATCACCGGTTCCGCGGTCGGTAAGTCGGTCTGGGATGTAGACGGCATGGACAAGACCGGCGGCAAACTGAAATTCTGCGACGACCTCACCGCGGAGGACATCGGCGCGGATACCCTGCTGCATGGTGCATTTGTCTGGGCGCCGGCACCGCACGCAAAGATCAACGCGGTGGACTACTCCGCCGCCGAACAGGCAGAAGGCGTGGTGCGCATCGTGACGGCGGCTGACGTGCCCGGCATGAACAAGGTCGGCACATGGACACCGGAGCAGCCGGTCTTTTGCACGGATGAGGTGCGGTTTCTCGGTGACCATCTGGCGCTGGTTGTCGCGGATACGGCGGCGCACGCGAGAGCGGCCGTCAAGCTGGTCAAAATCGACTATGAAGAACTGCCCGGTATCTACACCATGGCGGACGGCTACCGCAAAAACAGCTTCATCGTGCACACCGGCCGCGTCAGCGGCGATGTGGAGCAGGCAAAGCAGCGGACGGACATTGTCAAGCTCAACGTCTCCAAGGATATTGAACCGCAGGAGCACGCCTGCATGGAGCCGGTTTCGGCTATCAGCATGGTGCAGGACGGCAAAACGATCCTCTATTCCTGCACACAGGCGCCGTTTGAAATCCGCAGTATGCTGGCAAAGATTCTGGACAAGCCTGAGGAGGATATCCGCGTTATCGTAACGCCGCTCGGTGGCGGCTTCGGTAAAAAATGCGACTCATTTCTCGAAGCACCGGCGGTTGTTGCCGCTCACGCCTGCGGCAAGCCGGTCAAGATTACACTGACGCGCAAGGAGGATTTGATCCTCACCACCAAACGCCACGGCTACCATACGGATTACGAGATCGGCTTTACGCCGGACGGCAAGTTCCAGTATCTGGACTGCCGGATGTTCTCGGACGGCGGACCGTACGAGTGCGAAAGCTACGGCACGCTGATGACCGGCGCGCTGATGAGCGGCGGCCCGTACATCATTCCCAATGTCAAGGTGGAAGGCTCGGCGATCCGAAACAATAATCTGCAGGGCGGCGCGTTTCGCGGCTACGGCATCAATCAGGCGGCGATTTCGATTGAGACCTCGATGGATATGATGGCGGAAAAGCTGGGTATTGACCCGTTTGAACTGCGCCGGCGCAATGCCGTCTATCCGGGTGCGACCTCGGTCGGCGGTGAGGTGCTCAAATACAGCATGGGTATGATGGATACCATCAATCAATGCGAAAAAAGTTTGCGAAAAGCACTCAAGGAATACGAAGGCCAGTATCCCAAGGGCAGCAAGGTACTTGGATGGGGCATGGCCTCGGGCTTTAAGAATGTCGGTGTCGGCAAGGGTATTTTCACCGATGACGGCGCGTGCAAGCTGATTCTGCAGGGCGACGGCCGCCTGCACATGATCGTTTCCGGCACGGATATGGGACAGGGCTTCCGCACAGCCATGACGCAGATCGCGGCGGAAACGCTCGGCATGAATATCGCAAATATTTACATCACCAACGGCGACACCGAGCTGACTATCCCCACCGGTGAGTCGGTTTCCGAGCGTCAGACGCTGTGCGGCGGCCGTGCGGTATATGAGGCGTGCGTCAAGCTCAAGCAGGATTTAGACAGCCGTCCGTGGCGGCCGGGCGAAGAACGCCGCGCGGAATACTATTATGCATCCGACCCCTGCTTTGCCATCGGCGATTTTGAGGGCGCAAAGCAGCGCGGTGCAAAATACCGCAATTTCCCGGCATATGCATATGCCACGCAGGCCGCTATTGTCGAGGTAGACAAAGAAACCGGCGAGGTCCGGCTGCTCAAAATCATCGCGGCACACGATGTCGGCCGCGCCATCAATCCGCATATCATCGAGGGACAGATGCACGGCTCCTGCTCGATGGGACAGGGCTACGCACTGACCGAGGGATATCCGACGAAAAACGGCTATCCGGTCAAGACGCTGTACCGTCAGCTGGGTCTGCCGCGTGCCGAGGATACGCCGGATTACGAGATTATTTTAATCGAGGACCCGGAACCGCAGGGCCCGTTCGGCGCAAAAGGCATTTCCGAGGTTGCGACCGTGCCCGTCACACCGGCGATTCTCAACGCCGTGTCGCGTGCCATCGGCGTGCGCATCAATAAGGTTCCTGCGTCGCCCGAGGTCGTGCTCGAGGCCATCCGCACCGGCAAGTGCGAGGTGCCGACCATGGAGCAGCAGCTTCAGGCGCTCGAAAAGGATTGCGAATGTCACCGTTTGTCGGACGGTATGCAGTGAAATTGTCGTTATTGACAATGACAGTCGAAACAGCATCACCACCTATAGCGCAAAGACCCGGAATCTTTTTCGGAAGATTCCGGGTCTTTGCCGTTTTCACTTATTTTCCGTCTGTTTTTTTACCGCCTCTGCGATTTTGCGATACTCCGGCACATCCACGCCGTACTGCTCCGCCAGACGCACAACCTGATAAATCAAACCATCCACCTCGGACTGCTTGCCGGCTTCCATATCGCGCTGCATAGAGGTAGACGCGGTCGGTGCAAGCGCATCCAGAATGCGCAGGTTGCGCTCGACCAGCTCCCCCGGCCTGCTCTCCAGCGGAATACCCATCTTGTCCGCCAGCGCAACGACCTCTTTCATCAGGCGTACAAAGCTGTCGCGCACCTCGCCCGGATGCTGCATTTCCGCAGCTTTCGCGTGATAATACTGTCCGCAGGCCGCATTCGGCGACACATACGCAAATTTGAGCAGCGTGTCGCGCTCGACATACGGAGAATAAACCGGGTCAATTCCGGCGTTTTTGAGGTCAGTCTCGACCTGCTGCAGCACTGGATGATCGGTCTTGTGGCTCGGCAGTCCGTACACGATACGGCAGATCGCACCGTGCTTCTGAATGACGCCCGGCGCAATCCTGTTGGCCGAAATGTAGATGCAGCCGTCCGTGACGAGCAGCTCAGGCAGCTCCGCCTGCAGGGCACGGCCCGTGCCGTAGATGTTGAGCACCGGAATAACTACCGTGTCCCTGCCTGCTGCCTTGCGGATGAACGGTACGGTATCCGCGAGAGAGTATCCCTTGACACACACGAAAATCACATCCGGCGCGGGAGCGCCCTGTTCCCTCGCGGCAAGAAAGCCGTCCATGTCGATCGCCTTGACCGGAATGCTCTCGCGCTCATTTTCTCCGGATACAAGCGTCAAGCCGTGCTCCTGCAGGACCGCAAGATGCTTTCCGCGTGCAATAAGCGTGGTATCCGCACCGGATTTGCTCAAATACGCGCCTACCGGTCCGCCAACGCCACCGGCACCGATAATCATATAACGCAGCTTCATCCTCTGTTCCTCCGATTGCTTTTTCTGCATTATAGCACAAAATCGGCAATGTATCCACAAGTCTGTGGATATCTCTGTGAAGCGCGTGATTCTCCGCTTCTGTCATTGCATCTGTTCCCTTTTCACGATATAATGATTTTATATATTCTCACCCGTCTAATTTGTTCGACAAAATTCGACAGCCTGCAAGGAGGTCATTGCACATGGCTGGCAACCCCAAAAAGAAAAGCACCGGCATCGTCAACGCCGCCATTGGCGCGCTGGCAGTCGTGCTGGCTATATTGATTGTCTGGATGATGAACCTCGTTTCCGGTATTCAGGGCACCGCGCGTATCATCAACTACGCCGGACTCGTGCGCGGCAAGACCCAGCGTATCGTCAAGCTGGAAATCTCCGGTCAGCCACAGGACGGCATGATCGCAGATATTGACGCGTTTATCGACGGACTGCGCTTCGGCAGCGACGAGCTCAGCCTCGTGCGGCTGAACAATGATGCCTTCCAAAGCAAAATGCAGGAGCTGGACGACTATTTTCAAGCACTCAAGCAGGAGATAGGCCGCGTGCGCGCAGTCGGCTCAAATAACACAGACATCATTCCCATCAGCGAAACCTTTTTCGGCATCTGCGACGACGCGACCGGTCTGGCAGAGGCATACTCACAGCGCAAGGCAACCTCGCTTTCCGCTCTGGAGAAGTACATCACCGCGGATATCGTTGTGCTCATGCTGCTGATCGGCTACCAGCTGTTTCAGGCGCTGCGCACGGCTGCGATGAACCGCGCTCTGCAGCATAAGGTCTATCTGGATGCCGCGACCGGCCTGCCCAACAAGAACAAGTGCGAGGAGCTGCTCGACGATCCGACGCCGCCTGCGCCAGAAACCGGCGTGTGCAGCTTTGACCTGAATAATCTGCGCCGCATCAACAACAGCATGGGCCATGAGGCCGGTGACGCATACATCCGGCGATTTGCGGTCGCGCTGCGTGCGGCCATGCCCGAGGAGCATTTTGTCGGCCGTGCAGGCGGCGATGAGTTTCTCGCGGTAACGCACGGACCGGATGCCGATGCGCTGCAGAAATTGCTTTCCCATGTCCGTAAACAGCTTGCTGAGGAGTCCCGACAGCATCCGGATACGCCGCTCAGCTATGCAGTCGGCTTTGCGCTTGCATCGGACAATCCGGACAGCAATATGCGCGATCTGTTTGACCTTGCGGACAAAAACATGTACATCAACAAAAACCACGTCAAGCGCGAGGAAGCCGCCGCCGAAAAGCGGCTGGATTTTCAGCTGCTGAAGCAGGTCAACCGCCTGCACCGCAGCTTTTCCGACTGCCTGTACTGCGATGCGCGTCTGGACACCTACCGCACCATCCGCGCGTGCGAGAGCTTTTTTCTGGCATCGGACGGCAGCTACACCGGCGCCGTCGAGCAGATTGCCGAGGAACAGGCTGCTAAAAGTGAGCGCAGCCGCGTCCGTTCTGCGCTGCAGCTTGACGTACTGCAGCGCAGCCTGCACAGCGCAGAGGATACCCTCGAACTGCAGTACAACGCGGCCGATGAAAGCCGCTACAGCCGTTTGACCGTTCTTCCGATTGACTGGGATGAAGCCGGTGTGCTGCACCACTTTATCCTCGCGTTCGAGACCATCCGGCTGAACGCCGACCAAGCCATCGACCCGAAGGAGCAGCTGACGCTGTACTACGAGCAGCTAAAGCAGTCTATCCTCGAGAACGACAGCTATGTGGACGCGCTGCTCGATATGGCGGGCACAATCTACACGGTAAACCTCACGCGCGACACCCTCGAGCGCAACATTTCACCTGCGGGCAAGAGTGATTCGGACCGGGCGCTGTTCCTCGACTACCCGCTTCCCTGCTCCTACCGCGACTACTGCGACGAGTACCGCAAGCGCGTCACACCGGCAACACTCGGCAGCTACCGCACGGCAGATACCAGTGCCCGTCTGCTCAAGCGCTTTGCCGCCGGTGAAAAACACATCACGGTGGAGTACTGCGTGCAGGAGGATGACGGCGCTATCCGCTGGGTACAGAAAACCGTGCTGATGACGCAGACTACCGTGTTTGATCCGGAAATCAATGCCGAAATGCCGATGGTCACGGCGATTATCCTGCTGCAGGATACCTCGCAGATGCACGCCCGCGACGAGCAGGAGAACGCCCGTCTGCAGGCCGCCTTCGATGAAATGCGCATTGCGAACCGCACCAAAACCGAATTTCTCTCGCGCATGAGTCACGATATCCGCACACCGCTCAACGGCATTATCGGTCTGCTGCAGGTGGACGAAACCCACTTTGATGACAAGGCGCTGCTGCTGGAAAATCACAAAAAAATGCAGATTTCCGCCAATCACTTGCTGTCGCTCATCAACGATGTGCTGCAGATGAGCAAGCTGGAGGAGGGCACGACCGTCCTTACTCACGAACGTATCAGCCTGGTGGAGCTGACCCGCGATATCATTACCATTATCGTCGGCCGCGCCGAAGAAGCCGGCATTGAGTGGGAGTACGAAAAGGACAAATGCATCATTCCGTACCCGTATATTTACGGCAGTCCGCTGCATCTGCGGCAGATTTTCCTCAATATTTACAGCAACTGCATTAAATACAACCGTCCCGGCGGTAAAATCACCACCCGTACGGACTCGCTCGGTGAACAGGACGGCAAATGCATCTACCGCTGGACGATTTCGGATACGGGTATCGGCATGAGTCCGGACTTTGTTGACCATATTTTTGAACCGTTCACGCAGGAAAAGCAGGACGCGCGCAGCTATTATCACGGCACCGGTCTCGGCATGACCATCACCAAGGAGCTTGTCGACCGGATGGGCGGCTCGATTGCGGTCACGAGTCAGCTTGGCGTCGGCTCCACCTTCGTGATCACCCTGCCGTTTGAAATTGCACCGTCTCCCGAGCAGACACCGGACGCACATGCCGCGCCGGATATCAGCATTGCAGGCTGCAGGCTGCTGCTCGTCGAGGACAATGCCCTCAACGCCGAAATCGCACAGATCCTGCTGACCGACGAGGGAGCAACCGTAACCGTCGTCACGGACGGCAAACAGGCTGTGGAAATCGTGCAGAACAATCCGCCGGACACCTTCGACGCGGTTCTCATGGATATAATGATGCCTGTGATGAACGGCATTGACGCTGCGAAGACCATTCGCTCGCTCAACCGCCCGGACGCGAAAACGCTGCCCATCATCGCCATGACCGCAAATGCCTTTTACGAGGATGCACAGAAGTGCCTCGCCGCAGGCATGAATGCCCATCTGGCAAAGCCGCTGCAGATAAAGAAGGTCAAGCAGACGATTGCCGAATGGGTGAAAAATAACCGATCTGCAAAAAAGGACGCGTAAAGCGTCCTTTTTGATGCTGTCAAAAAACTATCGTTTTTCGAGCAGCCTCTCGCTCGAAACCACGCTTTCGAGCGAATACTGAAGAAAAACCGCGCCCTGCGGGCACATTTTTTCTTCCCTTGTATAAATTCCGAGATACATGCTCCCGGAATTTATGAATTTGCTTCGCAAATTCTATTTTATGCGTGCTGCCGCACGAAACGTAAAAATTAAAATAATACTTTTTTGACAGACTGAAAGGACGCGTAAAGCGTCCTTTTTCATTCTACTTTCATTCTACGGCCAACGCATCCTCACTGATTACCGCTCGAATCCCCCAGGACGGCACCTTATCCGGATAGGCTTCGCCTTCGAGCATGACAAACGCCGCATCGTACTTCGGACGTTTTTTCGGATAGATGCCGAGTCCGTCCGTGAAGTACAGCAGGCCGCGCAGATGGCGGAACGCGCCTTCGGCATTTAAGCGGTCAACGTGCTCGAAAACCGGACGAAAATCGGTCGCAGACTGACCGATCAGTTCAAAATGCTCCATATATTCCGCAAGTTCCCGCGCATTTGTCACCTTTTTGTCCGAACGCAGCTGATCATCGCACTGCAGAATACGCAGGTTGAAATGCCGGAAAAAGCTGGTGTTCTCCTGCAAAAGCTCATAGGTGCGGCTGAGGAACGCACGCACGAGTTCACCCGAGGTGGACATCGAGGTATCGATAGCGATGACGAAATCCTCTATTTTCCGCACCTCCCGCGTTTCTAACGGCTCGATCAGCGGCATATTTCCGAAATGACGCAGTCCGTAGGCGTAATAGCCGTAGTCGAACGAATCCGCATCCACCGAGACCTCCTCCCGCAGAGCAGCAAACCGGCGCAGGAACGCGCGGAAATCAGTCGTTTTGCGGGTGGAAACGGCAAGCTGCTCCCGCACAGCCTGACCGCCTTCCGCCTTGTTCGCGAAAACCGTCTCCATCGCGGTCTGCGTGCGCTCGGCCTGCTGCTGCCAGCGGCGCTCCTGCTGATCGTCGTCCTCCTTGTACCACAGCGTGTGCTCGTCTGCCGCAAACACGCGCGTGAGCGTGGCACAGTCATACGAATTCAGCCGCGTGCGGCGAAAGTGGCGATAGACCGCCTCAGCCGTCAGGACCGGCAGCTCGTCCTGCAGTTCACGGTAGATATTCTGCCGCCGAACTGACACCTTTTCAGCCTGCAGGCAGCGGTAATCCAGTGAATCCAGCATGCTTTCGACTGCAATATCGCACGACAGATCCCACAGATCGGCATCGCGTCCGCGTGTCTTTCCGGGATGGCGCAGCAGACAGTGGAACAGCGTGTGCAGATAGGCGCGGTTGACGTTCGCGCGGGAGCGCTCGTACTGCTGCGCCAGCCAGGCACCGCTGAAAAACAGCACGCGCGTGTCGGTAGCGAGCGTGGGTGTATCGTAACCGTCTGCCGCAGGAAGCGCCGCCAGCGCGGAATCGAGGAACGGCAGGTTCATGTACAGTTCGGTGCGGGCGGAAAACAGGATTTCGCGTCCGATAGAAGTCCAGCGGGAGGACTGCGACATAGAAAACATCACCTCACAGGTTCATCTTGCATCATAGATCAAACGATTTTGCCCGTCCTTTGGACTGGGTTCTGCCCGTAGCGGCCAGCAGAACGGACAGCGCTGCCGTCTGCTCTGCTTCGCGGGCAGACGTGCACGCGGCATCCACATCGGCGGCAGAGAGCACACCGAGCGACAGCAGGAAGGTCAAGGCAGCGGTCTCGCCTGCCTTGGCGCAGGACTGCGCCAGATTGCCGCCGTGGGTGCGTAAAACCGCGAGATAGTCCGCTTTTGCGGCATCCGAGAGCGCAAACGGTACGGCAAGCCGCCGCACGGCTACGCGTGCCGCGACCGAAAAATCGTGCCGCTCGAGCAGTTCGCTCAGGGCAGCATCATACTGCCGAAAATTCAGCACACCGCTGTCAAAGCACTGACGGTAGCTGTATCCTGCACCGTGAATGCGCCGCTGAAAAATATGCGCCGGACTGAGATCCTCCAGTTCCTCGACGTACTCGGGGAACAGCAGCCGCGCGTGCTCATCAAACCGCACATCGAGTTCTCCTGCGTACTCGCCGAGCAGCCTGGGCAGGCAGGTCGGCGCAGATGGTGCGGCGTGCAGGATGACTTCGCGCAGGCTCATGCAGTTCATCAGCGCACCGCCGCCGAACTCACTCACCGAATCCGTCAGTTCGATGCGTTCAAGGTTTCGGCAGTTATAAAATGCATAACTGCCAACACTTTTTGCATCCTTCGGGAGCGTAACCGTGCGGATAGCCGCTGCATTGTGCTTCGGCTCCGTGCCGCCGCAGGTAATACGGACAGCGAACGTGTCCTTGCCTGTCAGATCGGGGGCCCGCTCGCTGAGTACATACGCGCCGACCTCGGTAACAGGCACACCGTCTATCTCATCCGGCAGACGCACAATATCGTCCTGCGTTTCGCACCGCAAAAGCGCAATGCCGCCGCTCACACTCCGCGAACAGGTCTGCCGCAGTTCGTTTTCGCCCTCGATCACCCGCATTTGCACTCATGTCCTTTCCGCTTTTTCATTCTGCTACCCATTATAGCACAGTGCGCAGAAAAAGACGATACCGCGGCCTTTATTCTCATAATAATAATTTATAACAGAAATAATATATTGTTTTTCGCAAATCGCACTTGACAATCCACTGTTTTGCGAATATACTGTGACCATACCAAGTAAACCAACACAAACCAATGACGAAGACGAGTAGCAGGGAGACCGAACCTCCAAGAGAGCCGCAGGCGGTGCGATTGCGGCAGGCAAGGACCGTGTGAATGGACTTCAGCAGGGCAAGGCGAACGGCTTCGGCCAAGTAACTGCGACGGGGACTCCGCCCGTTATCAGGGGAGCGCGCATTGTTTGATGTGTGAGCAGAGTGGACGCAGTTTGCGTCAATCTGGGTGGTACCGCAAGAGCGTATTCGCTCCTGTCCCAAGAGAAATCTGGGACAGGAGCTTTTATTTTGTAAAACAAATTGAGAGTGAAGCTATTCACCATCTCTCCACTCTATCTGAAATTTGTAAAGGAGCAATCATCATGGCTAAGATCCCCCACAGACTTTATTTGACCGAAGACCAAATGCCCAAGCAGTGGTACAACCTGCGGGCGGACATGAAGGAAAAGCCGGACCCGCTGATTCATCCGGGCACGCACCAGCCGCTGCCGGAAGAAGCGCTGTATCCCATCTTCTGTCAAAAGCTGGCACACCAGGAGCTGGACAACGACACCCGCTACATTGATATTCCCGAGCCGGTGCTCGATATGTATAAGCTGTACCGTCCGTCTCCGCTGTGCCGCGCGTACAATCTGGAGAAGGCGCTGGACACCCCGGCTAAGATCTACTACAAGTTTGAGGGCAACAACACCTCGGGCAGCCACAAGCTGAATTCCGCGATCGCACAGGCGTACTACGCCAAGGAACAGGGCCTCAAGGGCCTTACCACCGAGACCGGTGCCGGTCAGTGGGGTACTGCACTCTCTGAGGCATGCGCGTACTTCGGACTGGATTTGAAGGTATTCATGGTTAAGGTCTCCTACGAGCAGAAGCCGTTCCGCAAGGCCATCATGCAAACCTTTGACGCGAATGTAACGCCGTCTCCGTCCAATACGACCGAGGCAGGCCGCGCTATTCTGGCACACGATCCGACCACCGGCGGTTCGCTCGGCTGTGCGATTTCTGAGGCCGTTGAAGTAGCTACTACACACGAGGGTTACCGCTATGTACTCGGCTCCGTGCTCAATCAGGTGCTGCTGCACCAGTCCATCATCGGTCTGGAGAGCAAGCAGGCTATGGAGATGCTCGACGAGTATCCGGATATCGTAATCGGCTGTGCCGGCGGCGGCTCCAACCTCGGCGGCCTGATCTCCCCGTTCATGCAGGATAAACTGCTCGGCAAGGCTGACCCGCGCATCATTGCGGTTGAGCCTGCGTCCTGCCCGTCCTTCACGCGCGGCAAGTACGTTTACGATTTCTGCGATACCGGCCACGTTACACCGCTGGCCCGCATGTACACGCTCGGCAACGGCTTCATGCCCGCGCCCAACCACGCAGGCGGTCTGCGCTACCACGGCATGAGCCCGATCCTCTCCAAGCTGTACCACGACGGTTATATGGAGGCGGTTTCGGTCAAGCAGACCGACGTATTTGACGCAGCAGTTCAGTTCGCCAAGGTGGAGACCATTCTTCCGGCGCCAGAGTCCAGCCACGCCATCCGCGCCGCAATCGACGAAGCACTCAAGTGCAAGGAGACCGGCGAAGCTAAGACCATTCTGTTCGGTCTGACCGGTACCGGCTACTTTGATATGGCAGCATACGAGGCGTATCACACTGGCACCATGCGCAACCACGTTCCCACCGATGAAGAACTGCAGGTCGGCTTCGATACCATTCCGCCGCAGGAATAAAACGCAATATAAGGTATATGGCAGACCTCCAACTTCTCTGCTGTATATAGCCGCCTGTTCCCCCACAGGCGGCTTTGTTTTGCCGAAAACAGGTTTCCGAAAAAACTTTCAAAAAATCTGAAAATAATTGTTGACATCAGGGCCCACCCGTGATATTATAATAAGGCAGTCAGCGAGAGCGACAAAGCGAAACGCCGACAGCAAAAGAAAATAGATCGTGTATGCGCCAGTAGCTCAGCTGGATAGAGTGTTTGGCTACGAACCAAAAGGTCGGGGGTTCGAATCCCTTCTGGCGTACCAGATCAACCGGTTATTTCGTAAGAAATGACCGGTTTTTCTTATTTTCTGTACAAATAGAAATCGAAGAAAAAATTTTTACCGTCTATTTACCGTCCATGCGGACATAGCAAAAGCCTCAGACATTTTATCGTCTGAGGCTTTTGTTCTATCTCTCTTTTGTTAAAAGTGGTTTTTCAAATCAGCAGACTATGCTCTATCAACAGCCCTCCTCGCTATCCGGCAGCTTTCCAGACTGTGCCGCCAGTTTCTTTTCCTGAGATTTTACACGCCGCTCCAGCTTTTTAATATCTTCCGCAGGCGGCAGATTCTCCGGCTGAATACCACGCTGTCCCAACATATCCCGCACGGAGCGATTATTCTGCACGTGCTCACCGGTAATATCACGTTCCCCTCGAAGGTCTTTTTCCTCTACGTTGTAATTGGTCATTTCTGCCGCAAGGTTCTTCGCTGCAATGGAAAGTGTCGGCAGAAAATCAGCCAGCGGGCGACCGTCCTTTACGCCAAGCCGCTCTTTCATCTCCTGTGTCGTATAACCGCCAAACAGCGCCTGATCGCCTTTAGAGCGAATACGGCCGAATCCTGCATCATCTACACCGCGCTCATAAATGTTCTGCGAAAGCCGCTTTTCCGATTCTCGCAATCTGCCGCGCGCCTCTGTGCGCTCAATCAGAGAAATACGTTCTTCGATCAGTTCCTGCTTGCGGGTTTGAACAGCAAAATAGCTCTGTGCAAATGCAATTTCTTCTTTTTTCGGATCGCCGTTCTGTGCAATCAAATAGCAAGCATAGCGCGTCAGCATATAGTCCTTGACTGCTCGCTGCGCTCCCTTGCCGACAGTTATCATTTTCGTGACCTCACGAAAATGATCCTGCACTGCTATCCCGCTTGTTTCACAGGATTCGATAGCACGAACGATTGCTTTCGCAAAGTTCTCCCATCGTTCATATCCGAGGAGCGACATCAGATCGCGTGCATACCAAAATTCAACACCCGCTTCTTGATCGCTATGTATTACAAGGTCAAACCGTTCTTTGATTTGACCGACTCTCCTTTTATCCATTATCCATCCTCCAGCATATTCAACATTAGCTTTTCCGCTTTGTCTTAGGCTCTTATAGTTATATTATATTATTCAAAGCGAGTTTCATCAAGCCAAGGAAATCGCCGAAACCGGCCTGTTTCAGACAGGTTTCGGCATTTTCTCATGTTCTTGCATAACCAGATTACCGTATAGCCCACAGCTGTTATCCCTGTTTTGTGTGCAGTATCACATCAGCAAGACATTCACTGGCCTTGGTGCGCTCAGCCTCGATAATATGTGCATAGATATTATCCGTTGTGCTGACCTGACTGTGGCCCAGCATATTGGCGATCGTCACCACATCAATACCATTCGCAATCAACAGCGATGCTGCTGTATGGCGAAAAGCATGCGGATTGATATGCGGCAGATTATGCCGTTTGCTGAACTTAGTCAGCCATGAACCAATGCTGTCCGGATACATCGGCAGGCCATTATCCTGTGTGAACACAAAGTCAGTATCCTTCCAGTGCTCCCCTTTTACCAACCGCAGCTGATTCTGTTCAGCGCGATACCGGCGCAGCATCCGAAGTGTTTCGTCTGGCAGCGGAATATAGCGAACATTGCTCGTCTTGGTGGTATCTTCATACAGGCCGCAGTCTCCGGCATACAGCAGATTACTGTCGATCTTGATTCGATGATTCTCCCAATCGACCTTACTCCACTTCAGGCCCATAATTTCACCGCGGCGACAGCCGGTTATGATCAGCAAATGCGTAATCATGCGCCACTTCAATGGTTCTTCCTCTAACGCTTTGAGGATTTCTGCCAATACCTCCGGCTGGAAGTAATTGACCTCTTTACGCTTGACCTTCGGCGGCGTTGCCCGCGATGCTGCATTATATGGAACCAGCATCTCCCGCTCGGCCTGTGCCAGCACCACCCGAATAAAGCGATGATATTCCTTGATGGTCTTATTGGAAAGCGGCTCCATTGTCTTACCGACAATAAAGAGCTTGTCCAATGGTTCCTGCAATGCCTCTGCCATACGCTCTGCACTGTCCAGCTGGATATTTTGTCCGCGGCAGGCTACCGTTACCGTAGTATGCGAAACATGCGCCTGCTTTGCCAGTAAACTGCGCGATATATGATGCTTCTCCAGATATACGCCTAAATCCAGCTTGGTATGTACCCGCAGCTTTTTACTGCGGACGCCCTTCTCCATCAGCATTTTATAAAAATTATTCAAATGCTGCGGACGAATATCTGTCAACCGCATATACCCGATCACCGGAACAATTCGCCCCATCAAGTAACGATATGACTGAATCGTGCTGTGCTTAACGCCAGTCCTTTCTTTTAAGTCAATCACATAGGTCGCATACTCAGCAAAGGTCTGCTTATTGTCGATCAGAAAGCCCTGCTGGATTTTCTGTTCAAACTCAACAGCAATCTTCTGTGCTTCCCGCTCGGCACGTTTTTCCGACCACCCCTCTGGAACACGCCAAGTTTTATAATGCCGTATCTTGCGATAGTGCAAATCATATCCGCAATGTACGGTAATCAGATAGCTTACGCCACGTTTTCCTTCTTTTCGCTCAATAGTTGCCATATTGATCCCTCCTCATGGCAAGGGAGCGTACGCAACCGGTGTACGCTCCCCCATTGCTTTCTTACTGCTGCATCAGACGTAAAATCTGACGCTTTACTGCTTCGGGCGGTTCAGTACCCTCCTGCAATACCTTGATGACATTCGGATAGTACAGCAGTGCCTTATTGCCCGAATATGCGGCTTTCAGCGCACCGCTGCGAACTAAGCCGCGCAGCATGCAGACCGATACATGGTATCCTTCCTCCCGCAGGCGCTTATGGGTATTGGGAATGGTATCCACTTCAGCAAAACCCTTGTACATAATAGTTTCCTCCTTGGTATCATATATACATATATAATATATCATTATAGTATACTTTAGATGCGAACCAATCCGACAAATCATCAGTTGCTGCCGGATTTGCCGGATCAGCCGCATTTTTTTACTTTAACTGAATACCACGGTAGCCGCGCTGCGAGTTGGCACGGAAAGTCTCCAGTGGGAATTCGTTCTTGAGAATGAGGGAAAATGCTTTCAGCGTTCCGGACGAATATCCGTTTTGAAGGCAAAAGTTGCAGTAGCTCTCAAAAAGCTCATGCGTCGTTGCCTGAGCATTCGACACAAATTCGCAACATTCGTCTACGAACATACGGACCTTCTCATTGGAAGAGACCGGAACGAAACCATTCTTTAACTCTTCGGAACGATGGCATGCTGGGAAACGCATATTATCATCGAGAAATTTGCGATAATGTTTGAGCGCCCGCCCAATGATATAATCAGATCGTTTCAGCAGCTTATCTAACAAATCCGGATCACGTTCTTCCCGCTTGATCTGATTTTCAAACGGCACCAGAACCATACGACTCCAGAAGGCATCGTCAGTCTCACGCAAACGGGGAAGATGATTCCCTGCGAACAGAAATTTAATGAAGCGCGATTCTAGCCGGCCGAGTGCTCCAAATTTCTTCTCTGCTGTTACTACATCGCTGCCGCCGCTCGTCAGCTGTTTGAAAAGTCCAATATCTTTGATTATAACCGAAGGCTGATCCAAGCTGATGTTAGCTAGCTTGCCTTGCAGCTCTGCGCAATGATATTTTGCGCCGACCTCATTCAGCATGATATTTGCGCAGTTTTCCGTGCCAATTAGTCGCGTCACCAAGGTGCCAAACAGACTCTTACCGGTATCCGGCGGGCCATATAGATAGAAGAACGCTTTGAACTTCGCTTCCGTGCTCAACATTACGCCGAGCGTAGTCCAGATTAGTCGCTCAATTTCCTTATCGCCGCCGGAGGCCTGCTCGAAAAAGTCATCGACTACAGCACGTTCCGCGACATTTGCTTTAATCCTTTTATACTTTTTCGGTCGGAATTTCACTGCATTAGCAGTGATATAATAATCTGCCGGGCGACCATCACGCATAGTTTGATCCTTCACGTTGTATATGCCATCCGCAAAAATCACATCGTATGGATCATACTCTACATCATGTAAATCAATCTGGAGGTCTTTTTCTGTTTTGAGTTGCGTGATCGTACGTTTTAAAAACGACATTGCAACATCTCGCCGCAAATCTTGCGGGAGAGCGGCTTTGATTTCGGTGATGATCGCTTGATCGCTGAGTAAGCGATAGCACGGCGCTTGGAAAAGGTACAATCGCTCATCAACGATGGCCATCGGTATGAGGCCTTTTATATATTGCGTGAAGGCGTACTCATTCTCCAGCAAGCTGGCAGAAGCCTGTACCATCGGCGGACGCTTTATGATGGAGGCAACAGGGCTCTGATTCTGTTCATCATCTCCGAATAAATCCGGTAAATCCGGCTCATCCGGCAGAACACCCGCTGCAATCAGTTCATCTCTCTGGCGAGAGAGCGTCTGCAGCATAATATCGTTCGGGTCAAAATCAGATATTCCGTCTGAATCAAAATGCTCCAAAAGAGAAGCATTCTCCACATCAGAGCGAAGTGATGCTGCGGTTTCAGGTTGAATATCCAATTGCTCGGCTTGGAGTGTATCATCACTCCGAACGAGTGTCGGATTTCGATCATCGCGCAGAAAATTCGACATGTGCATCCTCCTCCTTTTCCTCTCGTTCCAGTTCCCACGAATGATATAATTCACACAATTTCTGATTGAGAAGCGGTTCGATCTCGGCTTTCAGCGCGGGGTTGTTTGTGTATGAAAAGCGAGCGAATTTGTTGTATTCGGCGTGAAGAATGAAGATATAGTCTTCCGCCCAAGCGACCAATAGCAGATTCGAAGCGAACGATGTCATTTCGACCGATTGTGTTGAAGGCTGAACGATGAAGTGTGCAGGAGCCGTGCAGTCTAGATACGCACCGAACTGCAGTTCATCGTCACCGCCTCCGGAATAATGAATCTGACCGAATTGGCTCATTGTCTTCCAGATTCCGTATACTCTTTCGATTCGAATCCTGCAGCCGTTTGTCATCAGAATGGCAATTGGCTTGCCCTTTTTCGTATACGTACCCCTGATAACAGCAAAGTTTTCTCCTGCGTTCGGGTCTTGCGCCATACGCAAATAGGCGTTGGCTGCGTCAGCCGCGGAATTTCGGTTTTTCATTTTTGGATACCTCCTTGTGATGTGGAAAGTATATCACGCATCGGGAAATATATAAAATGTGCATTTTTTAGTGCTATTACATGAAATACAGTACGATGTGAACATAATTCGGAACTTTTTGTTATCAACTTCAAATATTAGCAACTGATCGAGAAAAAACATACCAAAATAATTTTTTAGTCTTTTTGATTCAATGTTGAACAAAATAGACGTTATTGCAAGTATTTTTGTTCTTAATATGCCAAACGCAGGAGAAAATCGCTTATTTCACGATTTTCTCCTGCGTTTTATCTAAGGCAATACCGCATAATTGAACCAGAGCGATTTATGAGTGAATTTTGCGTACTGATGAAGCGCGGTTTCGTAGCAATACTTGCCGTATTGCAAGAAATCGGAACAAAATCAGAACACAAAATTTGCACAAAGCGCCGCAGCTTTAATTGTGCAGTGTTGCCTTATATTCTATATATCCTTTAGGTACGGTCTGCGCGACCACTCAACCCTAGTTGCTGAGTCAAGAATTTCTTATAATCGGATTTTATCTTTGAAAAGTCTGGGCGCTCATGAATCTCTCTCCACCATACCTGAGAAGCATTTATAACGGTTTCAGCGTCTAATAGAGAATCTTTCAACAATTCCTCTATGGTTGTGCACTTGGAGATATCCATGTGCTCCGCTTTTTGACAGAATCGTTGATTGGCATCACGAACATATCTATCTTCAGGGCACATGCTCGCTGGTACGATATCTTCCAGTTCGAGATCATCATGATCGGTATCTATAGTGTCACATGGACTACTATCTGAAAGAAAAGAAAATATACAATGATATGCTGACTTTTTATTACCTGATAAGGATTTTTTTATAGCATTATCCAGATCCTCTTGATCATTACAAACTTCGAGCGCATGCTTTCGGGTGCAATCTATTAAAGTTTCAAGCAATAAAGGGGAATAACACCAGTAAATAGATCGATTTAATATATCCCATGTATTGTTGTCGGCAGAAAATGCTTGCCGCTTTGCTTCTTCAATCCACGGTATTGATCTGTTTATATCAATATTCATAGGGATAACATCAATATTAGATTGAATTATGTTATTAATATATGCGATTATGGCCGTCATACCCACCGCGTATCGAAATTCAGACTGATCGATTACACCGTCTCCGTATTCACGATAAATATGGTACCAGAACATGCGTGTGACTGGATATTTTGCAAATTGATATGGCGGAGAAGTGATGGATTCTATCTCTATGCCGCCATAGACCGTTGCACGTCCTGCAAGAATTTGCACTAGAGTATCTTCGCATCGATCCTCACCGAGGCCTAAGAAATGCACAAAGTCATCGACTAGCTTCTGTTTCTTTTTCTTCGATAACTTGTTATACCCTTCCATAAAACTATCAGACTCATCGCATGCTATCTCCGGCCATTGAAAGCAGGAATATAAGCTGCTATGTTTTTCTACCGAATAGACGAACCAAGGATTTCCGTACAATATTGGCAGCAACGCTATCCACAAAAGCGTAGAAGAATCATGCCAATCTGCATAGTTATAAAGCAAGTAGTTTATGCGCAAAAAATCTTTTTCCATCCAAGAACGATAATATCGCACATCCTTAGATTCATCCTTGAGCAAACGCTTGATATGTGCATATTGTTTTGCACGATTGACTAAATTTATCTCCGACTGATTGCCGAATAACCAAATCGTATAATCGCTTACACTGTTCTTGGGAATATGATCATTCCCGTGCTTATTATCATAGTGCTTTACTTGATCAATAATGAGAGTCGCCATAATATCTGCACTAATAAATTCAGACAAGATTTCTGCTAATGAATGCTTTTGGTTATTATACATGGTGCTCTGAGTATTGAGCCAAGACCACACATCATTGATATATGGCCGTAGCACAGGGAATTCTTCCAATTTTCGCTCGAAAATATTCTGAATTTGGCGAACAGAAGTAGCTTTCTGTATGTGTTCAATTAAACCATTCAATGAAACATTATTAATATCCAATAGCGTGTTCTCCTCCTTTGTCGGCTATAATTATAGGGCAAGTTACTATATGCATATTGTATAGCGATGTGCATGAGAATTCAATATCTACAAAGAGTAACAAGCAGAATTTCATTGATATAATATTATTATGTATAATACCAAAATGCAGAAAGAGTCGTACGATCCCCTTTCTGTCTAAAATCATTATAATAGGAGGAAGAAAATGCAGCCAAACTATTTTACCTGCTTCTGCTGCGGTAAGAGCAAGCCAATCAATCAGCGCATCCTTCTCGGCGGGGATGCGCTATGCCACGCCTGCTCCGAGGAGTATACCACGCTCTGTGATCGCTGCGGCGAGCGGGTATACCGCAGAGATGCACGACAAGTCAATAACCGTACCGTTTGTCCACAATGCTGTGGGCAAATCCATCACTAATCCCACTGAGAGCAAATGCTTTCAGTGGGATTTTCGCGTTTTGAGGATGAAATTATGTTTGAAAATCCAAAGTATACCACACGCGGCGTGCAGGGTGAAATACCAGACTCTTTGATGCTTCTCATGTGGCAAATGATTGCTGCTATGCAGACTTCACAAAAAGATTATCTGCAAGTGTTCACATTGACGAAAACGCCGACGGGACAGCACATCGTCCATACACAGGAACAACCGCCGTATCGGTATGAACTTGATGTGCATTGTAAGTGCGCGGTAGATGCTAAAGTGTATGTCATTGATGACAAAACGCACAGCACCATGCTGTTAGCTTCGGAGTGTTAACCAACTGAAATGGAGGAATTACCAATGAAAGAAACTCGAATTTGTGCTAATTGTGGTATCGAGCACCCGCTCGATACCATGTACCAAGTAGAAGGTGACTGGCTTTGTGAAAGCTGTGCTGACCGTCTGACCGTAGTCTGCGACTACTGTAACGAGCGAATTTATGAGGAAAATGCTGTCGAGGACGATACACACACGCTCTGCGATCACTGTTTTGATGAGTATTACATCCGCTGTGAGGACTGCGGCCGCATTATCAGCCGCGACCGTGCCTATTGGGATAACGATGACAACGTCTACTGCTCCTCCTGCTGGGACGAGCATAACGACATTATCCATGAATACAACTACACCCCCGATCTCGTGTTTCACGGCAAGGGCCTGCGGCACTTCGACATTGAGCTGGAGATTGATAACGGCGGCACGGTAAACAATAACGCTCAAAAGTTGCTCGACATCGCTAACGCTAGCGCCGAAAACCTGTACATCAAGACTGACGGCAGTCTTGATGATGGTATGGAGCTTGTCACTCATCCCATGACGCTTGAGTACCACTTGAACGAAATGCCGTGGGCGGAAGTCCTCCGCAAAGCGCAGAGCATGGGGTACCTCAGCCACGCGGCAGGAACCTGCGGACTTCACGTTCACATTTCGCGTCTGGCCTTTGGCTGTACTTATGAGCAGCAGGAAGCCGCGATTGCGCGGTTGCTGTACTTTGTAGAGAAATTCTGGGCAGAGCTGCTGCGCTTCAGCCGCCGCACCCAGTCCCAGATGAATCGCTGGGCGGCACGGTATGGAATCCGTCTTACGCCATCCGAGCAAATGAGCCTCGCAAAGAATTCGTGTGCCGGACGTTACACAGCGGTCAACCTTACCAACTCGGATACTGTGGAAATTCGCATGTTCCGCGGTACGCTCAAGCTGAACACTCTCAAAGCCACCCTGCAGATGGTCAATCATCTCGTCGAGGTGGCTGTTTCTATGTCCGACTGTCAGGTTCAGGACATGAGTTGGTTTGATTTCCTTGACGAAATCACCGAGCCGGAACTTATCCAGTATCTCAAGGAACGCCGTTTATATGTCAATGAACCCGTTACTGCTGGCGCGGAGGAGGAATAATATGTGCAGTTTATTCGGTTTAATCGATTTTAAGGAGTGCCTGAGCACCCACACGAAGAACAAAATCTTGAACACGCTCGCCAGAGAGTGTCAAGTGCGCGGCACGGACGCGACGGGCATCGCCTA
>NZ_JAQEXK010000014.1:0-78505 GCF_027693185.1 Butyricicoccus sp. OF27-2pH9A | reverse complement strand
CTGCCGCGCCTTGTCCGTAAACTTATATTAGCAAATGTCATTCATAGTCCCGCCCCCCTTTACTGCACGATCTTACCATCCTCGATCCGAATGATGCGGTCGGCAAGCTGGGCGATCTCACTGTTATGGGTAATCATCACGAGGGTCTGATGGAATTTCTGGCTTGTGGTTTTCAGAAGCCCCAGCACATCGGCGCTGGTCTTGCTGTCCAGATTGCCAGTCGGTTCATCAGCCAGGACGATTGCAGGCTTTGACACCAAAGCGCGGGCAATGGCTACGCGCTGCTGCTGGCCGCCGGAAAGGTTATTGGGCATATTGTTCAGCTTATCCTCCAGCCCCAGCATCTGAACGACTTCTTTCATAAACTTCTTGTCTACCTTGTTTCCGTCCAGCTCCACAGGCAGCACGATATTTTCGTAGACATTCAGCACCGGAACCAGATTGTAATTCTGGAAGATGAAGCCAATCTTTCTCCTACGGAAGATGGTAAGCTGCTCATCTTTCAATGTTGAGAGTTCACGTCCATCCACAATAACCTTGCCAGAGGTCGGCACATCCAACCCACCAATCATATTCAGCAGTGTAGATTTACCGCTGCCGGAGGTTCCTACGATGGCAACAAATTCGCCCTTTTCAATGGAGAGGGTCACACCATCCAAGGCTCTGGTAATGTTCGGTTTTGCGCCATAATATTTTTTTAGTTCAGTCGTTTGCAAAATGCTCATAAAGAACACCATCCTTTCTTTTTGATAAACCAATTGTAACGACCAAACCTCACAGAAATGTCATGAGCCACAAAAAATTTCTGCTAAATTCGGCCCCAAATGTCACGAACCTGTGACATTTCATTTTTTCGGGGCGTGCCTGCTCTACTTTCGGAGCAGGAAAACAGAAAAGGTTGAGCCTTTCCCAACTTCCGATACCACCCAGATATAACCGCCCTGCAAGGTCACAATCTCACGAGCCAGATACAGGCCAATCCCAATACCGTCCACATCATGCACCGCATCTTCCCGGTAAAACCGCTTGAAAATCGTTCCCTGGTGCTGCTCTGAAATGCCAATGCCGGTGTCGGCAATGTCGATCTTCACATACATTTCCCAGCCTTCCACCGACACATGGATCTGCCCGCCTGCCGGGGTGTACTTCACTGCGTTATCCAGAATGTTAAACAGGGCTTCGCTTGTCCATTTTCTATCATGGCGTGCATCCAAATGCTCCGGGCATTCCACCTGCACATCTATTTGTTTCTTTTCGGCATTGAGCAAAATCCCGCCCAGGGCAGCGGCAAGGGTATCATAAACCGGCTGCTGTTTTTGCTCCAGTGAAATGACTCCTGTTTCCAGGCGGGAGGTTTTAATCATGGCTTGCATGAGGAAGTCCAGCTTATCAAGCTGGCTGGCCTGGGCTGTCAGAAATTCCTTTTGCTTCTGCGGGGGAACCTCGTTTTCAAGCAGCGTGTTGTTGATCATCTTCAAGTTGGCAATCGGGGTCTTGACCTGATGGGAGATGTCAGAAATCAGCTCTTGCAGGTCAGCCCGTTCCTTTGCGATGCTGTTTTTATTTTCCTGCATGACCTCGTACAGTCGCCCCAGCCGGTAGTTGATTTTATAGAACAGGTTTTCTTCTTCAACCGTCTGCTTGGGCTGCATATTTTCGGAGAGCATATCATCCATCTGACCACAAAAGGCATCGGAGAACCGGACCAGCTTCCGACGAATCAGCGCCACAAAGCAGATGACGCAGAGCAGCACAAAAAGACTGAACAGGAACACACACCGGACAGCGGTTATATTCTGGGTCAGCAGATGAACAGCGGTGCAGACTGCACCAACCGCCAGCAGCAAAAGCGTTCCCAAAAGGACGCAGGCTTTGTTGATGGAGAGTTTTCGCATATTCATTTCGATGCCCCTCCGATCCACATATAGCCCATACCGTACACCGTCTTGATGTACTGGCGTCCATCCGTTTCAATTTTATTCCGCACCCGGCTGATGGCCGCAGTCAGGGCGTGTTCATCCACAAAGTTCCCATCGGCATCCCACAGCTTTTCAAGCAGCACCTGCCTGGTCAAAACATTCTGCGGATTTTTGGTCAGGATTTTCAACAGCCGGTATTCCAACGGAGTGAACACCAGCGCCTTACCGGACAGAGAAGCAGTCATCTCCGAGAAATTGATGGATAGTGCGCTATCCTCATAACAATCCCCGCCGCCAGATTGTTTTGCCAGCCGCCCCAGCACCACGGACAGCTTTTTTTGAAAGACGCTCATAGGAAATGGCTTGGTCACATAGTCCTCTGCGCCCAACTCATATCCTTTGAGCATATCGCTCTCCATATCATTTGCGGTCAGGAAGATCACCGCCGTATCCGGCCGGCGCTCTTTTACCTCCCGGCAGAAATCAAAGCCATTCCCATCTGGCAGGTTTACATCCAGCACGATCAGGTCATAATCCTGCTTAGTCAGAAAGTTGCTAGCTGCTGATTTTGTCAATACAGAGTCCACGACATAGCCCGCAGTATACAGGTTATAGCACAAAGTATTATTCAAAAGCCGGTCATCCTCGACTACTAAAATTCGCAATTGTATCACACTCCTTCATTCTTAGTGTAGCATCCAAATGTCACAGAAATCTCACGAGAGGATTATTTTTTTGTATTTTTGAAACGACGGTCTGCCGGTTTCTCCGCATCCTTGGGAATCAGCCAAATGGTAGCCATCTTCACAGCACCGGGGATACGCCCACCGGCACACAGATAATTGATCTGCCTTGGGGTAACACCCCATTTTTCACTTGCTTCTTTCAGCGTCATATAATCCATATAGTTTCCCTCCAATATGGTTTATTATATTTCCTTTGCTCGAAGAATACAAGCTTGCAAATAGGGCGCAAAGCCCTGTGCCAGAAGCACTATGTGGCCTTGCGCCCTTTGTTATTCTATCCTAAAAATACTTTGCCAGCTGCTTCAGACCGCGCCGGATGCTGTCACGGACACGGCTTGGGTCTACACCCTCCGCTGCGGCGATCTCACTCACACGCATACCCAGGTAATACCGGGCATAGATCCTCTTGGCCTGCTTCTCTGGCAGAGCCATCACAGCGGCATAGAGCTGCTCCCGCAGCTGCTTTTCCTCCAGAAGCATCTCCGGTGTTTGCGGCTTCAATAGCACCGCATTTTCAATGCCATTCTCGCAATCCAGAGAATACTGTGCTTTATAACGATACATCTTTCGCTCATACGCAGCCTCCGCACGTTCAGCTGCTCGAATAGTCTCCATTACTTTCTCTGTCACATCTACAAAAAAGTCTGTTGTATAAACATCAGGATAAAGTTCCCGAAGGTTAATTTTCTTCATTATGTACCTCCATTTCGATTCACGGGTGATTGACGGGTGAATCGAATGAAGGCGGAGACCGACACCGGCAGACAACCGGGTCATCTCCGAAAAAATGGCAACAAAAAACGCCAGATTTCCGTGAGGGAAAACTGGCGCGCCAAGAACAGCCATTATTATACTGAATTACATAGAACGATAATGCCGATGCAATGTTATACTTGCCCGGAGGAGGAGCAATGCTTTTTTTAACTGATGTAGATCATGTGAGCTTTGAAAAAGCAAACGAGACACGGAAAAATAACCTCCAATCGGCTACCGTGTCCCTGCAAGTCGTCATTGATTTGTGCAAACGCAAAGAAACGGCGGCTCTGAAAATCAAAGCCGCCGTTTCAAATGGGCGTGTCAAATTGTCTGCTGTACGACAGCTTTTTTTCTTTGCCGTCGTGCGGCAGAATGTTACTCCATATTCAATTCAATACTTCCAGTGAAATTTTCACATTCAATGCCGATATAGTTTCCACCTTCAGGGAGTGTAATTGTATCACTATATGTTCCGGTTGTTTCAAGCAAAGTGACTTCTTCATCAGCTCCAGAAATCCAAAATACTTTTGCAGTTCCATCCGTAACCTCCAGCGCGCAGTCAATAGACAGATCCTTACCCGCTTCACGCTTTATGGAAGTTCCGCCGAACAAATACTCTGTATCTGAAAAATCCTCATAGTTGGCTGTATAGCTTCCTGTATAATCATCAATTCCTTTTTCTTTCGTACCTTGTAAGGATGAATTTCCGGTAAGTGCTATGGAACCAGCAGACTGAACAATATTGTTATACTGATCGAGAACTTCATCTTTTGTACAACCGGAAAGCACAGAAGCGCCCAACAGTATCAAGCATAATGATAGAACTATTTTCTTCACAGGTATCACCTTCCTTTCCTGCGTACAGCACGCTTTCCTTTTCCCTTGGAATTTGCCTGTTTACGGGATTTTATTTCTTTTTTGTTACTGGACATCAGTAACAACAGCACCGCCCAGAGAACCATGATGCCAACCCCAATGACTGCCAGCAAAGGATTCGGGGCTGTGGTTGTTCCGGCATATCCACTCATGTCAAAGCCCACTAAAATCAGCGCAGCAGAAAACGGATAGATGCTGGCAAGGATACCGCCTTTGAAGAACAGCATGCTATATCCAAGGAAAAACGCCAGAATGGAACCTCCCAGATATGCCCCTCGGATCTGCCCAAAAATCAAGATCAGCGGCATACAGACCAAATAGGTCGTCAGAGCTGCCAACACGATCTGTGTACCTCCATGAAAAAACACTTCCACTGTCAGTCCCGATAATCCAACCGTCAATCCAGTAATCAAGGTAACGCCAACGCTGTATATTCCCAGCAGGACTGCAAAAATCCCGACCCAAAAGAGCTTAGCTCCCAGCATTTTCGGCATGGAAACAGGAATTGTCATGATGTTTTTCAGCGTATCATGGGTGGATTCTCTGTCAATCAGCCAGCTGCCAATCATCACCAGTGAAATCGGAAAAAACATCTGCGTATTGCCCCAGACAACATTCTCAAACAGAGTGGAAAAATCATAGTTTGGATTTCGGTACTCCGCCTCCACAATCAGCTGGCTCCCATATTGCACCAACGGACAGAGTGCAAGCGCCACCAGCCCCACCCAAAGTATTTGGCACCGGCGTAGCTTGAGCAATTCTGCTTTTAATAAATTCCACATAATTACACCCCCTTAGATTTCCTGGCGCCGGTAAACCAACGCAATCAGCGCAAGAAATACAACGGCTTCCACAACAATCACACCGAACACCTGAACACCATTCAGAAAATACGGACTGATCCGTTCCAACAAGTCTGCCAATTCCGCACTGGTCTGGCTTTGGTCATAAAATTGGAAGGTCCAGCGGAAAGCCAGCGGTCCCGGAAACAGGGTTCCGATATTCAAACCAAAAGGCTGTGTGAGGAACGCATCGCTCATCGAAAGGATATAATTTGCAGTCATATAGAAAAAGGTAATCACGACCGACACGATATAGTTTTTATTAAGAAGAACAACGAGCAGGATACATGGAAGTGCGCCTACCCACATAATCAGCCCTTCTTCTATCCCAACGCCAAACAAGGTCCAAAACCCAACCGGCTCCCAGCCCTGAAACAGCAAAACCGCAAGATTTACCAATCCTCCAACTGCCATAAAGCCAACGGCAAACAATAGCAAAACCAGCATCTTGGACAGCACCAACTTGGTTCTGTTTATCGGTATGGTAACAAGGTTTTTTAGTGTGTCATTGTCCAGCTCCTCAAACAGCAGATTGGAAGCCAGTATCACAAGGAGCGGCATCAAAAGCAAATAAGCACTGAGCTGGAACAGGCTGGACATCACTCCATTTACAGCATCCACATCAGTGTTTACATCTGCCAGAAAGAAAGCATAAGCCAATGGCATGAAAACAGAAAGCAGCAGAGAAATAAATACCAAGGGCTTCCGTTTTAATTTCAAAAATTCGCATTTGATTAGTTTAAGCAATTCCTTCGCCCCCTGTCACACGCTTGAAGTAATCTTCAAGACTTTCTTCACAAGTATACGCCTCTGATACCTCCAATCCGTTTTCTACAAAGGCAGTTACAATTTTCCCCACAGGCAGATCAAGGTTGTGCAGGCGCAGATTGTGGTCGTCCTGTATGGAAAAATGGTTTTCATGGAAATTGCGTTCCAAAATTCTTGCCGCCTGTGCAGTATCAGAGAGCGTAAAACGGATATGCTTACTGCTTTTTTGTTCCAGCTCGGCAAGGCTTTCCTCTTCCAGCAACGCGCCGTGGTCGATAATTCCAATATCGTCAGCCAGCAGGGAAATCTCCGAAAGAATGTGACTGGAAATCAAAATGGTTTTTCCTCTTGCGTCGCAAAGCTCCCGAATAAAGGAGCGTACTTCTGCTATACCGATGGGATCGAGGCCGTTGATCGGCTCATCCAGAATCAAAAGCTCCGGATCGTGCATAACGGCAAGGGCGATGGCAAGCCGCTGCTTCATGCCAAGAGAATACTGTGAAAAAAGCTTTTTATCTTTGTAGGGCAGTCCCACCAGATCCAGAGCATCTTTGATGGCATGATTGTTTGGTACGCCCCGCAGGGTAGCAAAGATACGCAGGTTCTCTGTTCCGGTCAGATTAGGGTAAAAGCCGGGGGACTCAATCAGGCTGCCGATACGGGGCAGCAGCTTCTTTTCATTTCCCTGCAAAGGCTTTCCCCAGATTTTTACCTCCCCTGAAGTCGGATTGGTTAAGCCCAGCAGCATTTTCATAGTAGTGGTTTTTCCGGCTCCGTTTCTCCCCAGCAGACCATAAATTCTCCCACGCTTCACATGGATATTTAAGTCAGCCACACTCTTTTGTGAGCCGTATTGCTTCGTCAGATTTTTTGTTTCAATGATATAATTTGTATCCATATTCAAAACCTCCTGTTCTGTAAGGTATTCTATCATGCCAACCTTGCATTAACCTTGCCGCAACCTTGCATTAACCTTGCAATTTGAAATCCAGTAAAATGACAAAGGCTCCCGCCATAAAGACGGGAACCCGCTTAACTCTCCAAAGGAAAAAGCAACATAAATTCAGTTCCTTTTCCCGGCAAACTTTCAACTGTTATACTCCCACCCATCTTTTCTACAAGCTGATGGACAATAGAAAGACCAAGACCGCTTCCTTTTTCAGACCGTCCTTTGTCACACTTATAGAGCCGTTCAAAAATGTGTTTCAAATCTTCCTTCTCAATTCCCACTCCATTATCCGCCAGCAGCAGCTCCATGTTATTTTCCTTCTTTGACAGGGCAATTTTGATTTTGTCTGCATGGCTGTGAGCGATTACATTTTGAATGAGATTATTGACAATCCTCATATAGCTGTCCATATCCAATCTTACCCGGACAGGATGTTCGGGAATATCAATGTCATACTCAACCTGTTTATCCTCAAAAATCGGTATCCAGTCAATGAGGATATTTCTTGTCAGCTCTGCGGCCTCAACACTCTGGATCTCCAAAGCAAACTCGTTGGAATTTAACTTGAACCAGTCAAAGAGTACATCAATATATTCTTTCAGATCATGGGCTTTCCGGCGGGCGGTTTCAATATAATCATCCCGGTCTTTTCCTGTGACCAGTCCTTTGTGTGCAGCGTCAAGATACCCAATCAGAGTAGTAAGGGGCGTTCGCACATCATGGGAAAGGCTCGTCATAAGCTGGCGGTTGGTTTCTTCTGTCTGCCGTACAGTTGAAAGTCTGCTTTCATAGGCCACAACGATCTCGTTGATTTCATAAGCAAGAGGTGCTGTCAGTTCATTTGTTGCAGATAGAATACGCCGGTTGCCATTTCCGTTTTTCACATCAACCAGCACATCGGTCATTTCTGCTATTTGTTTTTTTACACGCCGAACGAGAACGATGGAAGTCAATACAGCCACAACAGCAATCACAATGGACAAGAATACGATAATTTCCATGCTGACTACACCTCCTTATTAAACCGGTAGCCAATCCCTTTGACCGTTTGTATATACTTTGGGCTTGAAGGATTGACTTCTAATTTTTTACGAAGTCGGCTGATAATCGCCATAATGTTACTGTCATCATAGAAATATTCTTCGCCCCATACTTCCTCATAAATCTGCTGTTTGGTCAAAATTTTCCCTTGATGTTTTGCACAGTACAGGAGCAGATCAAATTCCTTTGGGGGAAGTTCAAAAGTACCATTTTCCGTCGTAACAGAACGATTTTCAAGGTCAATTTGCAATCCATCAAAATCCAGTTTTTGCACAGCTCCGGCTTGCTGATTAAAGCGAGTGTAGCGGCGAATGAGGGACGCAATACGGGCAATCAGTTCGTCCATATCAAACGGTTTTGTAAGATAATCGTCCGCTCCGGCCCGTAAGCCCCGTACTTTAGAAATGCTGTCATTTTTAGATGTGAACATCAAAATCGGCAGACTGTTCTCTTTGCGGATTTCTTCCAGCGTTTCAAAGCCATCCATACCAGGCATCATCACATCCAGCACCACAAGCTGATACTCCTGCTCTCTTAATTTTTGTAAGCCCTCTTTTCCGGTATTACAAAAATCGGCTTCTATGTTTTCTGCTTGTACGCTACGTTTAATCAAAGCGCACAGTTCTCTGTCATCATCTATAATCAGGATTTTATTCATGGTGCAACCCCTTCCCTTGTTTTGTCCTTCCGTCAATCGGCTTTTCTGCGTTCTTTGGGATCAGCCAAACACCGGCCATTTTCACAGCGCCGGGGATACGCCCAGCAGCGCAATAGTAATTTACTCTACGAGGTGTCACGCCCCATTTTTCGGCGGCCTCTTTTAGTGTCATATAATCCATTATGCACCTCCACAGAGTACATTATAGTTCTTTGTCTCGAACAATACAAGTTTATCACCAATCGCAGCTTTATATAATCGGCATAATCGTACAGTTTGTCAGGCATAATAAGGTCATTCCATCATATAAACCGGAACGATACAATATTATTGAGGTGAACGATTATGCCGATTGATGATTTGACTGCTTTAGGGCAAAAAATGCGGGAAGCCCGAAAGAAAAAAGACCTGACACAACAGGAGCTTGCGGATCTGAGCCATGTTTCTGTAAAGCAAATCGCCAATATCGAAAAGGGGAAAATGAATCCTTCTTATTTAATTTTAAGAGCATTGGCAAAGGTCCTGCACATCTCTTTAGATACACTTATAAATCCAGATGTTTCTCTGGAGGATGAGGGTGTCAATCAGATGAAAATGTTTTATTCCAGCTGTCCGCCAGAAATGCGTGACACCCTGTTGCATCACACCCAGGAAACGGTGAAAGAACTGACAGAGTTGTCCGAGAAATTTGAAACGAATTGAGCCAGTGAGTGAAATTTAACGATTCTCTCACTGGTTCTTTTCATTTTCGGAGAAAAGAGGCAAGCAATGCCTGTGTTAATACACACAGGCCCGCAGAGAAGAAAATCCCTTTGTGATTTTCCTCTCCGCTTGCTTGTTGAGGGCAGCGCCCCCAAGCCCCTTTGAACACAGAATTTCATTCTGTGGCTGCGCGTTCTGCGAACGCTTTTGACCAGGACCAGCTTACCGCTGGCCGTGGTCTTTTTCTTTTTCAACATCCTGTTCTACCTCCATTTTCAGCACTCGATCTACATTTGCCTTTGCCGTTAAAAGCTCCCGCATTTCCTCACGGGAACGCCGGTACTCGGCATAGGTCTTTTCCTTTTCTTCCAGCAATTTCGCGTACTCCGTCTGCAACTCTTTGACCTTGGGAAGTTTCTTGACTCCCATCTCATCAAAGGCATTCTTAGCAGCCTGGTGGAGCAGAATTTCTTCCTCATGTTCCTCCCGGAATTTCTTAGAGTAACCCGCCTTGCGGTATGCCACATAGACCTCACGGGTCTTGGCATAATTTACGATGTGAGTACGCAGAACAGCGATCTCTGCCATGCGCTTTTCAGCCGCTTTGATCTGCGCCGAAAGATCATTGTGATGTGCCGTGGCAGCCGCAGCCTTTTCTTCCAAAACCGCATACTCCAGCAGGTTATGCTCTGACAGGTAATTCATGGTCTGCGCCATTTGCTTCAGATTGAAAACCTTGGCCCATCGAGCATAGCCAGCACCTTTTCCAGCCTGCAATTTTGCCTGAATGTCCACCAGCAGATTGATCTTTGGCGGCTCTGCCTGTGCGACTGTTTTCTTTCGCGGGGTATGTGCTTTCTTCCCGGAGAGAACTGCCCGCAAATCTTCCAATCCATATCCTTCGCCCAGACTGTCCATGCGGGCGGCTTTCTCCCAACCAGAGAGCTTCAGTCGATACGATTTTCCGCGCTTTGAGACTTCACAACCATATTCTCGCAACAGCTTCAGCAGTTCTTCAAAGTCAGCAGGACTTTGTGATAATGCGTTGTCAATCGCCACACGAAGCTGCTCTCGGTGAGATGGCTTTGCCTGATCGCCCAGCCATTTGTTATAGCTCTTTCCGTGAAGTTTCGGATTCTCTACAATGGACAGTCCATTCTCAATACAGATGGTGTCACTTAGCCGACGAACCGCCTTGGTGCTGCCCCAAAAGTTTCGGAACTTCCGGTCATATTCTAAGCTGACCGATGACCAGATAATGTGATTATGAATGTGCGACTTGTCTATGTGAGTGCAGACCACAAAGGCATGATTGCCTTTAGTAAAACGCTTTGCAAATTCTACGCCCAGCCGGTTTGCTTCTTCCTGGGTAATCTCACCAGGGCGGAAGGACTGGCGCACATGATAGGCAATCACATCATCTGTACCACGCACTCGTCCGGTAGCGGCAATGTACTGCCGCTTTGCCAGAAGGAACTCCGCATCCGCAGTCCGGCTGTCACACGCATAGCCGGTAATGAGCCTGCCGTTATCTGTTTTCTTTGGATTGGCCACATAGTCGATGATGTCACTGATTGCCCGACTCTCTGTGCGGCCTTTGCCGACATGAAGCGGCATGATTCTTGTAGTTGCCATAATAGAAGGTCCTCCTCTCATAAATATTTTTGTTTTCGCTGAACTCTTTGCTTCTATCGTTGCAATAACTTTCTCCGCTGGGTATAATAAAAAAGAATATTCTACAACCTCAAAGGAGGGATTTCTATGATAGAACAGCTCATTGCTGAAGCAACCGAATGTGATTTCAAAGTTGCTCTCGAAACAAAAAAGCCAAAAAGCTGGTTAAAAAGTGTCAGTGCCTTTTCCAATGGAATCGGCGGCACTCTGTTTTTCGGAGTCTCCGATGACCGGGAGCCTATCGGCTTGTCCGATGTTCAAAAGGATGCTGAAGCGATCAGCCGCTTAATCAAAGAACGTATCACACCATTACCTCAGTTTATCTTAAAACCATTACAGGAAGATGGTAAAAATCTATTAGCTCTGGAGGTTTCTCCCGGCCGCAGCACCCCATATTATTACAAGGCAGACGGAGTGATGGAAGCATATATCCGTGTTGGAAATGAAAGCGTAATTGCCCCGGATTACATTGTAAATGAACTGATCTTAAAGGGAACCAATCAGTCCTTTGACACCTTAACAACAGAAGCTGTGAAAAAGGATTACAGCTTCACACTCCTGGAGGCAACCTATCTGGAACGAACCGGCCTCCGCTTTGAGCCATCCGATTATGTTTCCTTCGGTTTGGCTGACAAAAATGGGGTCTTGACCAATGCCGGAAAGCTCATGACCGATCAGCACACAGTTTATAACTCCCGTATGTTCTGTACCCGGTGGAATGGCTTGGAAAAAGGCTCTATCTTTGATGATGCACTGGACGATAAAGAATACGAAGGGAATCTGATTTATCTACTGAAAAGCGGCAGTGAATTTATTCGCAATAATTCCAAAGTCCGTTTTGTCAAAGAGGCACAGTATCGTGTAGACAAGCCAGATTATGCTGAACGAGCTGTGACAGAGGCTCTTGTTAATGCGCTTATCCATCGTGATTATATTGTACTTGGCAGCGAAATCCATATTGATATGTTTGATGATCGGGTGGAAATCACATCTCCGGGCGGTATGTTTGGCGGCGGCTCAATTCAGGAATACGATATTTACAGTATCCGTTCGATGCGACGAAACCCTGTGATTGCTGACCTGTTCCACCGCATGAAGTACATGGAACGCCGTGGAAGTGGCCTACGCAAAATCGTCAGTGAAACCGAAAAGCTGCCTGGATACACAGAGGCATATAAGCCCGAATTTTCCTCAACAGCGACAGATTTCAGAGTCATCTTGAAAAATGTAAACTACAACTTAGAGGGTGACGCCCACCAAGTTATCCACCAAGTTACCCACCAAGTTATTGAACTATCAACGGTATCCAAACAGATTTTGGCTTTTTGCACAACACCAAAATCCAAGAAAGAGCTTGCAGTATTTTGCGGCTTCAAAGATTTAAGAAACTTCACCTTGAAGCATATCAATCCGCTTTTAGAATCCGGGCAATTAGAAATGACTATTCCCGATAAACCTAAAAGTCGCAATCAAAAATATATTACAGTTCGTTCCGAATAAACAGAGAAGCAGGGCATTGGGTCTCATCTCCCATTGTCCTGCTTCTTTTTCATTCCAAATTATATTCACATCATTTACCCATACACCCAATCCTGGATCGCAAATTTCAAACTCTGCACCTTTCCCAGCAGCCAGATCGCAGCCAGCGGCAGCCCCATCGGGCTAATCAAAAATGCCATAATCAGCAAAATTGCACCATTCTGCGGGGAATAGGTAATAAGCACAGCCACGCCAAGTAGAGCAATTACCGTGCTGAGCAGACCAAGCACCAGACCAGATATGTAGATCAGCCCCATGCAGAGCCAGACAAAAAGCGTCAACACCAAAATGACCGGTGCAGTTACAATCATCAGCAAGCATTTCAAAATCTTCATTCCAGTTCCTCCCTCCAACGCTCCAGATACCGTTTGCACAGGGCATCCGCGTCTCTCTCATCATCTTCCGTCAACTCCCGTCTGCCTTTGGTCAGTTCAATCTCCACATAAGTCCGGTAATCATCAGCTAAGAGATTGAACAGTTCCTTGGGAGTATGGCACACCTCGCCAGAGCAATAGTGAAAATCTTGGTCAAATTCAACTCTTACACATCCATGGCGGCTGATATAAACTTCTATGGTCTCGTCTGCGGTCAGGTAATCCGCAAAAATCTCCAGCACCTTTTCAAAGGTCAGCATCTGTTTTCACTCCTTTGCTACGCTTCTTATTCTACTCATATTATCCGGTACGGACAGGCAAAAGACAAGGATACAGACAAAAAGAAAAAGCGGAGGAAGGTGCGGCGAAGAAACGCCGTTCCTCCCTCCGCAAATGGAGTATCTATCCCTGTTATGAAAGTTTGGAGAGTTGGGTAAGGATTTCCTTCACACCCTCCCACAGTTGTTCCTGCCGCTGGGATATATCCTCCAAGTCAGCATTATAAACCCGCCCGGTCTCATGCACTTTGCGGGTCAGCTGGTTCAAGTTGTTGCTGCTTCGGCGCATCAGGGAGACCAACTCCTTCAGCTCTGGCAGTTCCAGCTTGACCACATAACCATCCAGCGCCATTTTCCGCAGATAAGCGCTCAAATTCTCTGTCCCGTATTGCTGCATCTTTTGATGGATCAGTTCCAGTTCTTCTGCGGACACCCAAAACAGAACCGGCACATCCCGCTTGCGCTTTGCCATGGTTATCGCTCCAGCTCCCGTTTTTTCGGGGCGGCAGACTTATTGGCGGGCAGCTCCTGTTTGAGCTTATCCCGTACTGAGGGACGGGACGGTTCCAGTTTTTCTCTCTGGGTACGGCTGCGCTGCTGTTCTTCACGCACCAGATCAATAAAACCATCCAGCACAGCAGGGTGGCTGTTTAAGGCATAACCACAACGGACGGTTTCGGGATTATCATTAGGAATGGTCTTGGCCCATTCTTTGTTGCGTCGGGAGTAGCGCCCATCCCAGTCCTGAAGCTGGATCGTGTTAGACAGAACCATAGATACACGCTCCATGCCATAGGTCTCAATCACACCCTTTGCCGCATCGTGGCTGAGATACATTCCGTCGAAGTGTTCCCGCACCGCCGCTTCAATGGACTCCTTGCATTGGAGATTTACATTGTTGGAAGCTCGGTACTGCTCCAGCTCCCCATGTTCTCTCGCATAGGCAGCTGAATGGGGATAGATTGGTGTTGTTCGCAGTTCCTCTTTAGCTCTGCACACATCGTCGGCACGGTTCTCAATGCTGTCCCGGATCATATCCATATAGCCGGTCTCCAGCTTTTCAAAATAACGGTACACATCCGCCAGCGGCGAGGGAGATTCCAAAAGCGCCTGGGCCTGTGCATCGGTCAGCTCCAGCTCCTCCATCGCCATCACAATATCCTCACGGACAGTATATTCATAGGTGTGGTGCAGGATTTCTTCCGGGGGCTGGCTTTTCAGCCAGTCCCTATATTTTTCCTGCTCAGTGGCCATCTTTTCATAAAGGGCTGTATTCAGATTATTGGTATTCATGTTATCGCACCTCCTCATGCTGTTTTGGTTTCTTGTCTGTACTGCGGGGCGTCGCCGGACGTTTCAGATGATCCAGCACCGAAGGCCGTGCGCTTTTGGCAACAACAGCCTCGGCGTGTGCCTGTCCCTTTCCGTCAATGTTCAGCAAAGTATCCAGCTCCACCAGACGGGCATTTTTGCTTCGCAGTTCTTCTTCATAAAGGAATGGCTTTCCGACTTCCTCCTTTGCGGCAGCCTGCTGCTGATAGAGGTTATCCAGCTGGGCCTTTGCCGCCTCCAGACGCTGGGGCATCTGAGCGAGGGCATTGTCGATACGGGTAAGATTTCCGCGAGGGTCTGTACCAAGGGTTGCCCGGTGGGTCATCTGTCCTTTCAGCAGGAGCGTATACTCCTGTTTCCAAGCGGAAAATTCCACGGATATGGCATATCCCCGGTAGCTGCCGATCTGCACCGGATCGGAGGTTTTGACCTCCTTGCAGGCATCCAAAAGGGCTGCGCCGGCGTTCTCCTTATCGGTCAGCAGATCGCCACGGATTTCCATACCAGCAAAACCGTCCTCCGGGTGCGGGTGCGCTGCCAAAACCTCCAGATCGGATTCAAAGCCCTTGATAAAGCCTTTGTGCTTTTCAATCTCCTCCGGGAAGTATTTGAGCAGTTGGTCCTCCAGACGATATTGCTTGCTCTGGTGGTCGGCTTTCATCAGCTTCAGGCGGGATACCTCCACATCCAAATCCATACGCTCTTTGATACGTGGGTCTCCGGCACACAAAGCCTTGATCTCTGCAAAACTGAGGGCGGTTTCATCCACATCATCGCAGGAGCGTACCGGCGATTTAGAAGTCATGATCTGACTAATGAATTTTTGCTTATTCTCCACCGTCTGCCAGAGGTATGCGTCAAAGGTTCCTTCGGTCACATAGCGGTACACATGGACAAGAGGATTCTGGTTACCCTGGCGCTCGATACGGCCCTTGCGCTGGGCAAGGTCTCCCGGTCTCCACGGACAGTCCAGGTCATGAAGTGCCACCAGACGGTCCTGCACATTGGTGCCTGCGCCCATCTTGGCGGTGCTGCCCAAAAGGACACGCACCTGACCGGTACGGACTTTAGAGAACAACTCCTTTTTCCGCACTTCGGTGTTGGCTTCATGGATAAAAGCGATCTGGTCGGCAGGCATCCCCTGAGCAATGAGTTTCTGACGAATATCGTCATATACCGTAAAGGCCGGTTCCTGCTCCGGCAGAGGCACGGCACCTTCCAGTGCGTGAAGCAGTGGATTATCCAGCGTTTTCGCCGCCTTGCTTGCAGTAGCTTTTGCCTGCGATGTAGAAATGTCGCAGAACACCAGCTGGGTCAGCTTGTCAGCTTCGCCATCCCGCCAGATCTGCATGATGTTGTCCACGCACTGATTGACCTTTGTGCCAGGTTCATCCGGCAGCATCTGGTTGACGATCCTCTGGTCCAGTCCCAGCTTGCGGCCATCCGAGGTGATTTTGAGCATATTATCCACCGACGGGTCCACACTGCCTCTGTGTACTTCGGAAGCGCGCTCAGAGAGTGCCTTCACCATTTCCTGCTGATGTTCGGTAGGCTGCGCCACGATGTTGTGGTATTCCACCTCCGGGGTGGGCAGGTTCAGTTGGTCGGCGGTCTTGATGTCCGCCACTTCTTTGAACAGGTTCATCAGCTCTGGCAGATTAAAGAACTTGCTGAATCTCGTTCTTGCCCGGTAGCCGGTGCCTTCGGGGTCGAGTTTGTCAAGATACTTTTTGTGGATTTTCTAAATTAAATGATTTGTCCGTAAAGAAATCGCCCAAAACCTCGTGCTTGCAGATGTCTTGAAACACTGTATTCAAAGGCTTTTTGGCACTTTCGGACTGCTTTACATTTACGATGAATGTTGTTTTTCCTATGCGTTGCGAATAAGAATGTTTCTGTTCTTTCATATAGTCCGTCCCTCTCTTTCATAAGATTTGATTGTGGGGCATTCATATTAGAACACCCAATAACCGCAGATTTTCAATATATCAAGAAGTCATTAAGTCGTGAGTATAATGGAAAAGGTTATCTTTCCATACCACGCTTGTTTTTTCGTGCCTTGATACGCTCTTGTCTTTCTTTTTCCCTTGCTTCTTTTTCGGCTCGTTCCTGTGCTTCCTTAAAAGAAAAAAGTTGCTTCACTTTTTCGGTAAAAAGTTTAGCAACTTCTGGGAAATGCTCCAACGCTTGAAGAAAAGGTCTGCACTTTTCTTTCAGCTCGTTGTATTTAGTTTTCATTCTTTCAAGTGCGTTTGCACTATCAAAATATTTCTGTCGGTAATAGTTGGCACTCTGTTCTAATTCATTGATTTCCGCACGACTTGTAATACCCTCTTTGGCAAGGGCGGTCAGTTGGGAATAATCCTCTTTGGAGATTGCCATTTTACCTGTGATTGTTTTCTGCCCCATACTATCAATCTCATTGTAGGTTTTGGAAACATTACGGGCAGGTTCATATTTTATCTGTTCACGCTGAATACGCTTCTGTAACTGCTCCAAGCGTTTTTTGTCCTGCTTGATTTGATATTGCAGTGAAGTAAGATGTTCGGCGGTACTTCCGTATTCGCCACGCTGAAAACCTTTGAAGCCTTGCTCCGTCATATAGTTAAACAATTCATCTTGCAGTATGCTGTACGAAGCTCGGAACATCGGTTTACCATTCTTTCTGAGAAGCGGATTGCCTTTTTCATCGGTCAGTGGAATATCTGATTTCCATTTCTTTGAATGGCTGATTTGATGAACCACTTCCTTAACCGTTCCTCGCAGTTTTTCATCTTTGCAACGCTTACTCCATAGGATTTCTTTCTCCACCACAGGCAAAACCATAGCGTGAAGATGATAGTGGTAAACCTCTTTTCCAAGTTCCTCGGTTGCCGCTGCATTGATTTCATCAGCGTGCATAACAGCCGATATGATATTATCAGCACCGAATTTTTCTTCAATGAAATGGAACGCTTCTTCATAAAACTGCTTTGCATATTCGTAGCCACCGTTACGCTCGAAGTACATCGTGTTCACATCAATCACAATCTCGTTAAAGAGTGTAGCGTCTTTTCTCAACCCACGGAGCGACACCAGCCCGTCGGTTTTCATCTGCTTTAATTGTTCCATATAAGTCGGAGCAGTCGGTGTTTTGAAATCCACATTAAAAGGTATGCGTTCCTCAATCACATTCATATTTTCGTAGGTTTCATTTTTGCGTTCGTTGTGCCTTTCCGCCTTGCTCACATCAGAAGCGGTGTACTTTTTGACCCTTGCACAACTCATATCCGCTTTGTTGTTTTTAGCCATTTTCGTTCTCCTTTCTCGGCAGGGCGAAGCCATTACACAACATTCTTTGAATGTGTGTAACCCACTATGATACTTTCAGACTTCGTCTGCAAAGATGTCGTGGGCAAGGGCTTTCCTCCCTTGACCTCCCTTTAATGCCTCAATCAAAAAACAGGCTGTCTATTCATCAGACAACCTGTTTTTATGCTCTCGGCATATCGCCCATCGGCAAAGACCAATACCACAGAAAGCCTTTCTTGTGCGACACAACTCCTGCTTTCTTCTTTGCCTTTTTGATAGTCGATTTCTTGAAGCCTGTTTCTTCAAGTTTTGCTTCGCAATCGTTGGCAAGCATTTCTCCATCTTTGAGCATCTCCAAGATGAACTCCTTTGCCTTGAGCTCCTTTTCACTCGGTCTGCCCATTTTAGGTGCAAGAGAAGAAAACGCTTCTTCCGCTGTCATTTCCAGTTCCGAAACAAAGTTCACTCTGCTTTCTGCTACCTCAAAAAGAATTGCCGAACCCGTCGGAGCAAGGTTTGATTTTACCTGTACCAAATATCTCTCGGCAGGTGCTTCCTTGTTTGCTGTTCTTGTGATTGCAAGAATGCTTCTTGCAGCTCCTGCAATGTCAATCGAACCGTTGGTGCGGTAAAGAGGGTTTGTATCTCTCATCTTATTCATATGAGCGATAATCACAATCGCACAGCCTGTATCTTTGGCAACCGCTATCAGATGATTAAACTCTGCTCGTGTTTCGTTGGCATTGTTCATCGAACAGCTTTCCCCGATGTAGGAACTCATCGGGTCAAGGATTAAAAGTTTGGCATTGTACTTTTCAATCGCTTCACGAATACGGTTATCCCCAAAAGACAATGACTTCATATCTTCCTTGATGAAAATAAGGTTATCTCCGTTACCGCCTGCTGAATTAAATCGAGGTACTACCGTATCGTCTGCGTCATCTTCTGTTGTCTGATAGATAATAGTTATAGGCTCTCGTTCTTCTGCATCAGCAAAGGGGAGATGTTCTCCCTTTGAGAGCAAGGCAGCGAGTGAAAGCATAAACTTGCTTTTGCCATCGCCTGGATCGCCTTGCAACAAAGTTACCTTGCCGAATGGGATATACGGATACCACAGCCATTTCACTTCTTTTGGCTCAATATCGCTTGCCTTTACGATTTCAAGAGGTACAGCTACATTCATTTCATTTTCAATCATTTTCATAGTTCTGTGTTCTCCTTTTCTAAAAATAAAAACCACAAGTAAGATACATCAAGCCTTGTTTGTGTCATTTCTCGGGGCGAAAATTGAGGTAAATATCCCTTTCTAAGCCTTTCAAAAAAACACACAAGGTATTTGTACTAACCTGTGGTTATGTATTGATTTATAGGTTTTAGGTAACAAAAAACACCGTATTGCTACGATGTTTTTGTTACCTAAAATATTTTGTTTTATTTTACTTGCCGACTAATAGTAACTTTGTCTACCCAAAACTAAATGGAATTACAAAATTAAGGATAAACGCTATACCACAACTTAATACAAACATAAGCATTGTATCTTTTATGGTATTTCGCTTCAAAACCACTATCGCACAAACGAATGTCATTAGCTCTAAGATTGAACGCATATCAAAATAGAGAATACCATAAACAAATGTCATATTAAACAGAATAGCAAGTATCATTGCCGATAGGATAAGTGCCAGGTTACTTTTTCCTTTTGCATACCAACAGATAAATGCTAATATGGGAGAAATCATTGTAAACGCTATCCAAATCATTGCATAGCTTCTTGGAAAAAATCCAGCTACATATTTTGAGTATGAATAATAGCTTGTAACCATACCAGCAAAAAATACAAATACATTTATTGCGGCTCTAAGAGAAGAATTACTATAGATTGAAACACATAAAGCAATCGTTACCCATATAGCAAAACGTCCTAAAAAATTTGAAACATCTAAATACGAGAATATATATGGCAATTTGTTTGATGGTGTACAATCTAAGAATTTTGAAAAAAACCCTAAAGCTATACCTAAAAACAATATCAACACAGAGTTTATAATTTGTTTATTAAGTGGTACTCTATTTTCAGTATATCTTATATCATTCAAAAACTTCTTCATTCTTTATCTCCTCAGTTTTAGACACTCCTATCAAATTCTATGTATCTTGTTCCTTGAAATGTCAGCTTTCCAACATCTCCCTCTGTCAGCATTCCGTACTCTGTCCCAGATACAGATAACTCCATTCTATCTCCACTTTCTACTTGAAAAGTAATATAATATGAGGTGCTGGAAATTGTATGAAAACCGTTTGCTCCCGATATATCTCCTGCATTAGGTTGACTATTATGCGTAGTATTCTGACGTTTTCCCACTATTTTTGCTGACACAGTTAAACGAGGAGAATTATTGTTTTTATTCCAAGTAGCTATTCCTTTTACAAAAATAATAACAATCATCACAAAAATTATTAAAAACATTATGGGAAATAACATTTCTATTATATCAAACATTAACATTCTCCTTTCAGTTTATTTCTCAACAAAATACATATACTCATTTAATATTATAGCAGAAGTCATCCGTTTTTTCAATTACAGACAGCTTCGACTATACTCACAACTTTATGACTTCTTGAATACTTGCCGAAAAAGAAAAACTGCTATCAGTTAAGATAACAGCTCTCTTTCGGTGGGTAATTCAATTATGAATATACAATATCATTCAGTACAATCTCATCAACACAAGCTCGGATATTATTCATCATTTCTACCTATTTCATCATATCCGTTGCTTTTAATTGCTCGGTTACACCTTGTCTTTTTGCCATTTCCTTTATAAGATATTCAGCCATAGCACAAGCCGAAGTATCAATTTCAGCAAGGTGTTCATATAACTTTCCGCTTGTCAGCAGAGTGTAATATAAAACTCGCTTGTGTTCTCTCAAATAGCGTTTCCTTAACCGCCCGTATTTTGAAAGGGGAGAACTTTCCTCTACTGTCAGGCAGGGATAATAGTAATCTCCGATGAGTTCGTATCGGATACCTGTTCTTTCGTCTGTAATAAATCTTTGCATAGTTCTTTCTCCTTTTGCTTCTTGTAGTAAAACTCCAAGGTTTTCTTATTGTGGTTTACCCTTTTACATTCCGCTGAGCAGAATTTCTGCTGACTGTGTGTAGGCCAGTAGGTACTGCCACACACAGCACATACACGCTGACGATAATAGTGATTACCTTTTTCCGCTTCTCTGTCGGCTTTCGTTTTATCCTGCCTTGCTTGATAGCAACAATCCTTTGAACAGAATACCTGTCGATTGCTTGTAGGGGTAAACTCTGTCTGACAATGAGGACATACCTTTGTTTTGACGATTTCGCCACCGTTTTCAGCAAGTTTTTTCGCCTTTCGCTTCTCTCGATAGGCTTTTTCACGCTGACGCTGTTTCTCCAATCGCTTCTTTTCTTCCTGTTCTTCTTGCTCTTTTATCTCGGCAAGTTCTTTCTCGGTGTAGGCAATATCGACCTGCCCGACATAATTGAAGTAAATATCAACCTTTTGTGTCCTTGCTTTTCCCACACCCTCGGATTCATACACCACAATCTTGTCAATGAGTTCGGTAAACATCAAATCGGAAACTTCCGTAGGATTTTTGTACTTTCGTATCAGCGAAACAAAATGCTGAATATCCATAGTGCTGCCTTTTTCTGCGGAAAGTTCCTCTTTCATCGTTTCCATTTTCATTTCCAACTCCGCCTGCTCATCGTCATACTGCTTCATCAGTTGCTTGTACTGTCTTTCGGGTAGCAATCCCGATATAAGATTTTCATACAAGCCACGAATGAGCGTAGAGAGTTCGTCATAGCGTTTCTGACAGCGTTTCAGCTCCGATTGATTGTGCTTCGGCTTTTCCTCTTGCTTATCTTTCCAAAGGGATTGCAGTTCCAAAGCAAAGGCTTTTTCATCATTCAGAACAAATCTTGAAAAGCGTTTGACTGCCGATAATATCAAGGCTTCAACATTATCAGCACTTATTGAATGAGCAGTACAGGAATTTACCCTGCTCGCATAACCACCGCAACGGTACGAATACTGCAAGGAGCGGTCTTTTTTGCTGTAATGTGTCTGCAAGGTCAATCTTCTGCCACAGTCGGCACAGTACAGATAGCCGCTTAATCGGTTGGTATGTGTTCCTCTTGTCGCAGCTCTGTTCACTCGTTTCTTTCGCTTCTGAACGCTGTCCCAAAGTTCCTGCGATATGATAGGCTCGTGGGTGTTATAAAACACATACTGCTCATCTTCATCGGTAGTCTTTCTCTTATGCAGCTTGAAATTGGTGCTGACTGACTTTCTCAAAACAGTATGTCCAAGATATTCCTGTCTGCTTAAAATCGTTCTAATGGCAGATACGCCCCAAATATAAGGGTCTGAAAACTTTATCCCGTTATACTGTTCGGGGTGATATTCCTTTGCGTGTGCCGCCGGTATCATTACCTTTTCTTCGGTCAGTATCTCTGCAATTTCTCTTGGACTTTTACCCTCGTTGGCAAGCAGAAAGATATGCTTTACCACCTCAGAAGCCACAGGGTCAACAACAAGCGTCTGCTTATCGTTGGGCAGTCGGTTGTACCCATAGGGAATAGAACCGCTGCAACGCTTTCCGTCTTTCATTCGTGCGTCAAACACAGCCTTGATTTTATTGCTCGTGTCTTTGGCATAAAATTCGTTCATAATATTCAAAAACGGAGCAAAATCATTATCCGAAGCATTGTTGCTGTCAATGCTGTTGTTGATTGCAAGAAAACGGACATCTTTCTGCGGAAACAGAATTTCCGTATAAAATCCGACTTGCAGATAGTTTCGCCCTAATCGGCTCATATCCTTAACAATAATCGTTGCAACATTTCCAGCTTCTACTTCTTTTATCAACGATTGAAAGCCGGGGCGATTGAAATTTACTCCCGAAAAACCATCATCAGTAAAATGGCGAATGTTACCGAAACCATTCTTTCGGGCATAATCTTCCAAGTATTGCTTTTGATTGGTTATGGAATTTGACTCGCCAGTAAGGTCATCATCTCTTGATAAACGCTCATAAAGTGCTGTAATCTTAGAAGTCCTTGACATTCTTCTCTCCTCCTTTCCTTATGTAATTTGTTTTGCGATTAAAGGTATTACCCCCCCCTCACTAATAGGAGAAAATAGGGTAGTAAAGCGGAACTGTTTTTCAAAAATCCCAAAGATTTTTCCACTTTTTTGACGGCCTTTTTGCAATTTAAAAGGACGATTTTATCGTCCTATAAAAGTATAGCCCTCCGGTGCCAGCTCCAATGCTGTGACGGTCTCCCCAAATCTGGAAGCCCAGCAGTCGAAATGGGTCATGCTCAGTTCTTGCAGGCGGTCATACTGGAGATACCGCTGCATGGTGTAAAGCTCGGTCATGGAGTTGCTGACCGGTGTGCCGGTGGCAAAGATCACGCCACGGTTTCCGGTAATCTCGTCCATATAGCGGCACTTGGCGAACATATCGGAGGATTTCTGCGCGTCCGATGTGGATAAACCCGCCACATTCCGCATTTTGGTGTATAAAAACAGGTTTTTGTAGTTGTGTGCCTCATCTACGAACAACCGGTCTACACCCAGTTGCTCAAAAGTTACTACATCATCTTTTCGTCCCTCGGCTTGCAGCTTTTCCAGTCTGGCTTCCAGAGACTTTCTGGTACGCTCCAGCTGCTTGACGGTAAAACGCTCGCCGCCGCTGGCCTGTACCTCTGCGATGCCCTCGGTGATCTCGTCGATCTGCTCATAGAGAAGCCTTTCCTGACGCTCCCGGCTGATAGGGATACGCTCAAACTGGCTGTGTCCCATGATGATAGCATCGTAGTCCCCGGTCGCGATACGGGCGCAGAACTTCTTGCGGTTATGGGTCTCAAAGTCCTTTTTGGTGGTGACTAAGATGTTGGCGGAAGGATAGAGACGCAGAAACTCCGATGCCCACTGCTCAGTCAGGTGGTTTGGAACCACAAAGAGAGATTTCTGGCACAAGCCCAGGCGTTTGGCTTCCATCGCAGCGGCCACCATCTCAAAGGTTTTGCCTGCGCCTACTTCGTGTGCCAGCAGGGTATTTCCGCCATACAGCACATGGGCGATGGCACTTTTCTGGTGTTCCCGCAGGGTAATGGCCGGGTTCATGCCGCCAAAAGTGATATGGCTGCCATCATACTCGCGGGGACGGGTAGAGTTCATTTCTTCGTTATACTGGCGCACCAAAGTCTGGCGGCGCTCCGGGTCTCTCCAGATCCAGTCCCTAAAGGCTTCCCGGATAGCCTGCTGCTTTTGTGCTGCCAGCGTAGTCTCCTTGGCATTCAGCACCCGGCGCTCCCTGCCGTCTGCATCCTCCACCGTGTCATAGATACGGACATCCCGCAGGTTCAAGGAATCCTCCAAAATCTTGTAGGCATTGGCACGGCTGGTTCCGTAGGTGGTATAGGCTGCCACATTGTTCTGGCTTACAGAGCTTTTGCCGGTGATCTGCCACTCTGCTGTAAACGGGGTGTAGTTGACCTCGATATTGCGCTGGAGATAAAACGGCGTGTCGAAGGTCTCATACATAAACTGCTGGATGTACTCTTTGTCGATCCAGGTAGCGCCCAGACGCACCTCAATCTCCGACGCATCCAGGTCTTTGGGCTGGGCGGCAGTAAGGGCTTCCACATTGACCGCATAGGCCGGGTCCTGTTCTGCCGCCCGCTGTGCCTGACGCAGTTTGCGGCGCACATTGCCGGAAAGGTATTCATCAGCAGTCACATAATGAGGCGTTCCGTCCTGCTCCAGCTGTCCCGGTACACGAAAGATCACGCCTTGCAGTTCTCCGGCCAGTTCTTCTTTTGTTTTTCCGGTAAGCTGGCTCATATAGCCCATATCCACGCAGGCTTTTTCCGAGATAGACACCGCCAGTGCTTCACTTGCCGTATCCACCACAGCCACCGCCTGATGGGGCTTGATGGTCCGTTTGGTGAACATATCCGCCTTGCGCTCCAGCTTTCCGTCCTCGTCGATGACTTCCAGCGCACAGAGCAGGTAATAGGAAGAATCGTCTGCATAGGCCAGACGGTTTGCACGGTCATTGATGAGACCGTATTTGGAAGAAAAGCTGTCATAGAGGCTGTTCAGTTTCGCCTGCTTCTCCCGAATGGTGCTGTCCGGAACCGCTGCATCCATCTGAAGGTCGATCAGTTCCTGCACACAATCACGCAGTTCCACAAGACCTTTTACACGGACTTCGGCGGTGGCGTTGAGGTCAGGGCGCACCATACGGCTGTTTTCCCGGTAGTACACCTGCCCGTCTACAATGGCATAGGAATAGTTCTTCACATTGGGGTCGGCAGGAATGGAGGTGTCAATAGCTTCGCCTTCGCCCAGCTCCGGCAGCTCTGCCTCCTGATAAGTGCCATGAATGTACTTCCCAGCATCATGCAGCTGGTCGGAAAGCTTCAGTCCCTCGATGGGGTTCACGGTGTAGTCCATACCATGAGCAGTGCTTACCGGCTCCTGTCTGCCCAGCACCATTTCCGGGTGGTCGATAAAATACCGGTTGATGGCAAATCCGTCCTCCGTCTGTCCGGTTTGAGTCCATTCCGGCACAATGTCCAGCGGGCGGTCCCGCTTTTGGAGGAAGATGATGTCCGATACCACCTCGGCACCGGCATTCTTTTTGAACGCTTCATTAGGCAGACGGATAGCTCCCAGCAGCTCGGCACGCTGGGCAAGATAGCGGCGCACGGTGGAATCCTTGGCGTCCATAGTATAGCGGGAGGTTACAAAAGCCACCACGCCGCCGGGACGCACCTGGTCCAGTGCTTTGGCGAAAAAGTAGTTGTGAATACTGAAATTCAGCTTGTTGTAGGCTTTGTCATTGACCTGATACTGACCGAAAGGTACATTGCCGATGGCAAGGTCAAAGAAGTCACGCCTATCAGTGGTCTCAAAGCCGCCTACTGTGATGTCCGCCTTGGGATAGAGCTGCTTTGCGATACGCCCGGAAACCGGGTCCAGCTCCACACCGTACAAACGGCTGTTTCGCATTTCCTCCGGCAGCATACCAAAGAAATTGCCCACACCCATAGACGGCTCCAGAATATTTCCGGTCTCAAATCCCATACGGTCCACCGCTTCATAGATGGCCTGAATGACCGTAGGGCTGGTGTAATGGGCGTTGAGGGTAGAGCTTCTGGCGGCGGCATATTCCTCCGGGGTCAGCAGTTCTTTTAGCTGGGCATACTCTAAAGCCCATGCCGGTTTCTCCGGGTCAAACGCATCAGAGAGACCGCCCCAGCCCACATATCGAGAAAGAACCTCCTGCTGTTCGGGGCTTGCCTGCTGTCCGGCAGCTTCCAGCTCTTTCAGCAAACGAATCGCTTTGACATTTGCCTGGAACTTGGCTTTCGGACCGCCTTCGCCCAGGTGGTCGTCGGTGATACGGAAATTCTCAGCGGTGCGGCGCAGGTTGTCCTTATATTCCTCATAAGATGCTTCCTCGGCAGCTTTGGCATTGGGGAAGGTCTGCCACTGGCCATTGACCTGAATGGAAACCGGGTGTTCGTCCAGCACTTCCTCAAAGGTTTTCTCCGACTCTGTCACAGGCGCTGGTGGCTCCGGCTCCTCAATATGCAGTCGTTCCACCACCACATCATAAGGCAGATTGTTCTTATCGCCCGGATAGACGGCCACGGTCTCGGAATGAAAGGCTGGGAATTCGGCAGAAGGTTGGGGCTGTTCTTGTCCAAAGCCATCCAGCTGACGGGCATACATCCCGCGCAGCAAAGGCGCAACCTCATCCCAGCGGAAATACAGCATAGCCAGACGCTTTTCCTCTGCATCCATGACTTCCAGTTCTATGCCCTGTGCCGTGGTACGGTAATCGGCAATATCGCCGGTCTCCAGATTCAGTGTCTCGATCTCACCAGAATAGGCTCTGCTCAGCCAGTAGGCGATCTCGCTGTTGCTCCTGCCGGATTGCAGCAGCGTGAAAATCTGCTTTTTATCCGCTTCATCCATCAGTCCATGAGCCAATACATCCCGCAAGTCCTGATCTGCCTTGTCCGGGTCAATAGGAAGAAATTCGGTATAGTAAGCATTGCGGCGGTCTGCCCGAAGCAGCTGCTCGAACTGTTCTTTGCGCTCTGCCCGGTAGATGGGATATACCATCCCGGTGGGCAGAAGCTGTACGGTGTCCTCCCGCAGCTCGGTGATCTGATAGGCGTCATCCTCGATATACACGGTATCGCCCACGGCATAGACCGGGGCGGCTGGGTCATAGGAGGTTCTTTGCGGAATTGGGCGGCGAACTGCGTCATATTCCTCATCGGAAATGGAAACTTTGGAAGTCTGCTCTGTCTCGGCATCTGCGATCTGCCCTACATCCGACACCACCTGTTGGATAAATGGGTCATTGTCCAGTTTTTCCGGGTCTGCCACCTGTCCGTTGACAATCCCTCTTTCCTCCAGGGCTTCCCGGATGGCGATGGGGTCGATGTTGTCAAAACGTTCCTGTTCTTCTTCGGTATAGAACCGGTCCTCCTGAATCAGCTGGGCAAGCCTGCGCTGTACCTTCGGCCAGGGCAGCTGCGTTTCCTCCGGGCTTCCGGCACGGACAACGAACGGGATGTTGCTGCCACTGTATTCCTGAGCCAGCCATGCAGCGGTATCTTTCTCTCTTGCATGGTCTTTCATATAACGGACGACAGCATGTTTACTCTCGATATTGCCGTTCCATGCACAAATGGCAGTATCAATATCTTCCTGAGAAAGAGGGCGCAGAAGTTCATGGAGCTTTGGATAGGTTTCGTCGATCACTTCCCGGTGCAGTCGCTGTCGGAACTCCGGCACATCCGAATAGAGGCGAATCAGCTCCATATCCTTAGAACCAAGGACCGCACGGCGCACAGCGGCATTGCCCTCGATGACAACATTTTCACGGTCAGAATGCCCGCAGGCATTGCGGTATGCGGCATCCTCGGAAATGGCGGCAGTCACCACAGTCTTATACTGCTCAAACTGCTCCCGAAGGGTAGGCTTTGGCGTTTCTTCCTCCACCTCCGGCTGCTGAGCTTGGATGGCATCTTCTTCTGCCAATTCCTTTTCAGCCTGGATTTTGTCATACTGCGCCTGTTCCTGTTCGGTAAGATAGCGGCCTTTCTGGACAAGAGAGGTAATGCGCTTGGCAACCTTTTCCCAGTTCAAGTGAACATCCGGGCAGTCCTGCTTTTTATAGTGCAACCCTTTCCCGTCGTGATCTTCACCGCTGTGTGTTGCGCCGGACAGGGCATGAGAGCGTCCGCCAATGCCATACTCGTCTTTGAGGAATCTCACTTTTTCCTTATCCGTATGGTTTTCCATGAAGAACGCATAGATACGGCCTTTTCCTCCGGCGAAACTGCTTCCGCCGGTCATGGCGGCGTCGATCTCATCCTCGGTAATAAAGTGCTGGACGGTTGGCACTTGGGAAAGCTCTGAAGAAAAGGTCCTGCGGGGCAGGTCAAGGTCCTTCAGGTTCTCCCAGATCTCCCTCGGTCTATGATAGTGAAAACGCAACAGGTCACGGTCCTGCTGATAGGCAGTCCAGAAGGCGGCGTATTCTTCCTTGAGGGTCTGGCGGAAAGCCGGTTCACTCAGCTGCTCCATCAGGCGGCGGGTCTCCTCCGGGAAATCATTGCCTTTGATCTCTGACAGGCAGGACAAATATCCGCCTTTTCTGGCGTCCTCACTGAGATCGTGATACAGATGCCAGAGCTTTTCCGAGAGGAGGGAGCGTTCATAGCTTGCCGCTTCTGCAAGCTCCACATTGGAGGCAAACTGACCACTTTCCAAAAGCTCCCCGATACGCTCTGCGGCACTCTCCCAGGAAATGACCTGGGCAGACCTGTCATAACGGACAGACTTCCCATGTGAAAGATGGATACCATCCTCGGCATACCATGCGCTCACACTGCCAAGGCCATTGCCGCCGTGGTACAGCGTTTTCAGTATCTCGGCAATCTCAGCGGTGGTTTTCTGCTTTTCAAAGGCTGCAACCACACGCTCCCTTTGACGATCTGTATTGCCGCCCAAACGCAGCACATGGTCGATGTCATTTTGGGTAAAAGAAAAAGCAGAGGATGTATGCGCTACATTCTCTGCTTCATCTATGGATTGGATCTGTTCCGCTTCGGAGAGGAACAGGTTTAGAGTCAGCTGTTGATAAGCTCCGCCATCAGGATCTCCTCGGCCTGAGCTTTGCAGGTGTTCATCAGCCCCACCCACTTCATGGGATCGCTGGCTTTCAGGTCCTCGGTGGCTCCCGCTTCCTTCGCCAGCTGGGGCATCATCTGCTCCAGTCTGCTCTGGGCGGTCTCGTCGATCTCCAGAAGGTGCGGGTACAGCTTCTCGCTCAGCAGCATCTGGTTGTAGAGGATGGGACGGTGTTCCTTCAGGTAGGTTTTCCTCATCCTTCCGTACTTGCCCAAGGGTTTCTCCGGCTGCTGGCTCAGCTTCAGGTCGGGAATCAGATAGTCTCCGTTCTGGATATAGGTCATGGGATTGTTCATCTTGTTTGCTCCTTTCTTGGTTGGCTTCGCGCTCTGCATTTCGGACGGTAACGCCGATCTGCCGCAGCACCTGCTGGTTGATCTGGCTGACCGCTGTTCCCAGCGCTCCGATGGTTGCCGGAGTATTGAAATCAAAGATCGCCATGAAATCTTCGTGGTCGAAGTAGCGTTCCGGCTCCAGTCCACAGCGGGACATCAAAGCGTAAGTGATACTGACGGTGGCTGCTGCCTTGAACTGTACTCCGATGTTAAACTCATCATATTCCTCCAAAAAGGAACCGTCAACGATATAGAAGAAGTCCTGCTGATGCTCCGTCCAGTATTCCTCAGCCAGTTTTCCGGCTACCTCGGTGAGCTGTCCGGCAAGGTCATCACCGGAAACATCATAGGTGCGCTCAAGCATGGCCTGCACCGAATCCAAATGGCTCTCCTCCAGCTGCCACAGCCAGGGAGTGCGGGAATGTTCACGGGTTCCGGTGTCGGAAATATCAAAAACATAGCGCAGGCGGGGCCTGTCCCCGGAATCGTCCACCAGAGCAATTCCCTTGGAGCCGCGCCTTACATACCGGCCCATCTTTTCATTCCACAAATCGTACTCTGCACAGGCGGTGGCGTCCGGACGCTGGGCGTAGATCATCAACTGCTCATGGAACGGGTACTTGTAAAGTCGGGAAGCAGTGGTGAGAAACCCTGCCCATTCCTGCCAGCTCCCCGTGAGCTGCGTTGTTACCTTCTCCGCCATCTGTGCATATAGTTCAGCTTTGGTTGGCATAGTGTTCTGTCCTCCTTTCAGTTTTGGGGTAAAAAGGTGGGGTGGCATATTGCCACCCCATCCCTGCGATTATAGTGTTTACTGGTCAAAATCCGGATACAACTCCAGCTCGGCAAGCTCGGCATCACTCATGGCCTGGAGCTTGCCCAGTGCGCTGTCTGTCAACTCCCGCAGCTCGGTTTCCTCCGGGGCCAGCTCGCCGCGCATCTCACGCAGGCTGTCGATCAGTCCGGTGCGGCTACCGGTATTGTAAATGCACATCAGGTTCATTTCCTCAAAAGTAAAGTTTCCCATATCAAATCTCCCTTTCCGCACTCTTTTTGGGCGCTGTCTTTTTGTGTTCTGCCTTGGGCTGGCTTTTCAGCTGCTCCATGACGGACTTTTTCTTTTCCCGTTCCTCCCGATGGGCAGCGGCAGCCAGATCCATCAGGGAAATGGGCTGACCGCTGCGGGCCTGCTGTTCCAGCTCTGCCACCGTAGGCTCTTTTGCGCCATTGTTGATGATACCGTCGATCATGCCGTAATCGTCCTCCACGGCCATCTCCGCATTTTTCAGCGGATTTTCCGGCAGGAATCCGGGGATCTGGGTAAAACCAACACTGTCACAGTAATGACAGGATACCTTACCGTCCTGCTTGATCGCAACGATGTCACTAACACTCATAGAAGGACTGTGAAAATCCGCCGGCTTTTGCAGATTAAACTGCTCATATAGTTTTTCTAGCTGCTCCGGTACCGTGCTAGACTCCCTCAGAGGAGCTGTGTAAATGAGGTCATAATTGCTGCGGTCTATGGAAATGTCATGTGACTTTAACCAATCCAGATTCATAAAGCGCACATTCTGCGGATCGTCACGGCTCACCTGATAGATGGCAAAGCAATCTCTGTTCTGGGATAGAAATGCCTGTTCGCGTTCCTGCTGATGTTCCTGACGCTCCATGACCTTTTCGTGGAACTGAGGGCTTTTCTCCCATTCCTCACGGTCCACGCCAAAAAGACCGCCATGATCCATGATTTCCTGCGGGTCAAACACCATGCTCTCCGTATTGTCCTCATGCAGCACATAGACGGTCAAACCGGCGGCATCCAGTTCCAGCGCCCGTTCTCTGGTAACAGGGAGCATCCCATCATAGGAGTAGCCGTATTCCTGCATATCTGGTGTGGAGACCTGCTCATCCGGCATGGGGTATTCATCCAGTGCCTGCTCCTGTGCTTCCGGCAGCTGGGAAGAAGCAGCCATCTGACTGGCCTCTGCCTGCATCTGCTGGTAGGCAGCTTCCTGCAAGGTCTCAATCATGGACAACGGTGCGTATTTTACCGAGTCTCTGCCCAAATCGTTGTCATCACAAATCTGGAGAACTGCCTTCATGCGGGAAATCTCCGGCATATCCAGCTGACCACCATCCAGCTCTTTCATGGACGCGGCATCGTAAAGGGTATAGTCCCAGCCGCTGTCACAGGATTGGATATGAAGATAGGTGGCATCGTCAATCAGAAACAAAGCCTCCTGCTGGTTGGCGTCCGCCCCCAGCACTTCCATTTCCGGCATTGCCGCAGCCAGTTCCTTTACCGCTTTTTGCACCAGAGGATTATCACGGTAATAGTCGATTGCCTGGATGCTGTCCAGGTCAATGGTCTGGCCGGTCAAAATCGGAAAAGGTCCTTCATAGTCGCTTCCGTCTTTCAGCTCAAAACCAATGCCCTTGATCCCGTTCATTCGTTCTGCCGGAATCTCCTGATAAATGCGGATTGCTTCCTCCAAAGACAGGTTATCGTGGTATTCTCCGAGGTTTGGAAATTCCATGCACTCTGCTACATAGTAGGTCAGATCGCCGGTCTGCTGTCTATCAGATACCTTAGCGGCATCTTCTGGCTGCTCTATCGGGGCGGGTTCCGGCTCTACCTTTGCATGAGGGTCGATTCCGCGCTCTTTGCAGATTTCCTTATAGTGGTGCTCAATGTCGGAGATCAAAGTGCCGGAGGTTTTGTTGATGGTCTCCAAACTGGCTCTCAGCTCTTTCAGCTCTTTGCCCTGGCTCCAGCTTGCAATATAGCCAAAGCTGTTTTCTCCTGTCTCGATGCCAAAATATTTGCAGACTGCATAGGAGATGCTTTCAGCCTCCACTTCTTCCGTGTGACGGTTTTTGATTGCCTGTTTTTCTGCGGTTGCATCTTCCTCAACTGCAAGACGCCATTCAAACTGATTTTCGTCCACATAACGCCAATCCATATCAGAAGCAAACTGTTCGGCTTCTTTTTCTGTGGCAAAATCCAACTTGAAATCATGCTTGGTTCCACCTTCACTCTCCTGCACAACCTTCCATGACGGTAGCATTTCATATTTTTTAGGGTCATGGAGCTTGCTGTGGGCAATCTCATGAACCGTGGCCGAAACCGTCTGCACCTCGCTCATGCCTTGGCGAATGGCAATTTTCTGATGATCGGCAGAAAAATAGCCGTCCGTATCAGCAGCCATTGCTTCAAAAGTAATCGGCACCGGTGCGCTGCGGCGCAGGGCCTCCATGAATGCCTCATAATTTGGCACATTGCCGGAAAGGGATGATGCAAGCTCCGGCAAAGGTTTCCCGTCGGTCTGACTCACATCAAAGACCTTGACCGGACGAAACATGGGAATCTCGATTTCTTTTTCCTCTGTGACGATCTTTCCGTCTTTATCCAGAATCGGAGCCTTGGTATCTGGGTCCAGCTTCTGCTCCTCGATTTTCTTCTTATACGGTGTGGGAGCGATGATGGTAATGCCATGCTCGCCCTTTTTTACATGACGCTCAAACTGGTCTTTCCACTTATTGTATCCGGCTACCAATGTGGCGTCCGGCTTCTGCATATAGATGAGCATGGTGTTGTTTACCGAATAGCGGTGGAAGCGGGACATGACGGACAGATAACGCATATACTTTTCGCTTTCAAACAGTTCTTTGATACCCTGCTCGATACCATCTGTGATTTCCCTTAGCCGTTCTCGATTGGTGGGTTTATTCTCAGCCATGATTTTCAATCTCCTTTCCAAGTGTGTGATTTCTGCTGTGTGTTCTGCAATCCATGCCTTTTTTCTTCTTCACTTTCATAAAGAAAAAGGTCCAGCAGGTACTCTACATAGGGTTTCTTCTGGATTGCTTCCACAAAGCGGGGGTGCGGTTCTTCCTCCGGTGTCCTGGGAGAACGGTCGGCTTCCCATTTTTTCAGCAGATAGTAGTAATCAGACAGTACACGATAGCAGCGCTGTCGATCTTCCCGAAACTTCTGTGCCTCGGTTTTTTGCCGGACATATCTCCTGCGGGGCGGGGCCTGACTATCATAGATCAGGCCAAAGTCCTGTGCCAGTTTCTCTGCCGCTTCTTTTGGGGAGAGGTTAAAGAGCTTTGCGGTAAAGTCGATCACATCCCCATCTGCACCACAGCCAAAGCAGTGGAACCGCTGGTCTACCTTCATGCTGGGGTTCTTATCATCGTGAAAGGGACAGCAGGCCATGCCAGTTCGACTGACTTTTATCCCGTAAAACTCTGCCGCTTCTCTGGTGCTGACCGACTGCTTGACCGCTTCAAATACATTCTCTGCCATGTGCCTTTAACTGCCGGACTTTTTCACAGGGGGCTGGTATCCGGCGGCTTTCGCACGCTCACTGGCAGCTTTGCGACGCTCGGCGCTGTATGGCTCCCGGACTGATACACACCGCTTAGGAACGGTAAAGTTATGGGCGTCCTTTCGGGTAATCTGGTCGGGGTGCTTTTTTGCCAGCAGTTCCAGCTTCTCCATCAGACGGGGATCGTGAGTGTAGACCTCAGCCATTGGTTCTGCCTGGTTATAGAGGAGAATGGTTTCCCGTTCCACTAAAGAGAGCTTCATCGGCTGCCTCCTTTCCGCCGGTCAAATTCCAGCTTGAAGTTGGCATACTGTCCATCGTCCTCCAAAACCACAGTGGCATCGTAGGTCTTGCCGGTTTTCTCCGAATATAACCCCGTCACACGGACACGGCCATCGTTCAGCAGCGCAGACACCACAGCCTTGGTCGGCTGTTTTTTCTTGGCAGCCCACCATTTGTTGTTTTTCCAGATTGCAAATTTGCAAGAATCATTCTGACAGAAGAAGCCTTTTTGCAGTTCTGCAACTTCACCGCCGCAGCGAGGGCATTTGCCCACCACCTCACGGGGCGGAGTGAACAGGTACTCAGTTCCCTTGATGACCTGATAAGTCCCCACCAGATCTTTCAGCATGGTGCTGATCCCGTCCAGAAACTCCTCTGGGGCAAGCTGCCCGCGCTCGATCTCGCCCAGGCGATACTCCCACTCGGCAGTCAGAAGCGGCGATTGCAGTTGTTCCGGCAGCACTGTGATCAGGGAAACTGCATCGTGGGAAGGGAGAAGCTGCACCGTTTTCCTGCTCTTTTTTCTTTCCAGAAAACCGGCAGATACCAGCTTTTCCAAAATACCGGCACGGGTGGCCGGTGTCCCCAGACCTTTTCGCTCGGCGTCCTCCGGCATATTCTCTTTTCCGGCAGTCTCCATTGCGGACAACAAGGTATCCTCCGTAAAGTGCTGAGGCGGACTGCTTTTGCCTTCTTTGACGATTGCCGCAGCAACCGAAAGGGTCTGTCCTTCGGTCAGATCCGGCAGAGCTTTCTCTGCGCTCTCTTTTTTCGGCTCTGCATCCTTCATTTTGGCACGGTAAGCGTCCTCCAGTGCTTTCCATCCGGGATGCTTCACCGTTTTTCCTTTTGTGGTAAACTCCCCACCGGCACACGCTGCAATCACAACAGTTTCCGAATAGATATGGGGCTGGGCTACGGCGCACATCAGACGCAGGGCCACCAACTCCAGCACCGCTTTTTCTCCCGCAGGAAGGGCAGAAAGGTCTGCATCCTTGAGATTTCTGGTAGGGATTACTGCGTGATGGTCGGTTACTTTCTTATCGTTGATTACCGTATGCGGATCACAGGTAATGGCGATTTCTTTGCAAAACGGCATGGCGTTGGCAACCAGGTTCACCAGCACCGGCAGGATGTCTGCCATATCACCGGTCAGATAGCGGCTGTCAGTACGGGGATAGGTGCAGAGCTTCTTTTCATACAGGCTTTGTAGATAGTCCAGGGTCTGCTGGGCTGTAAATCCAAGCAGGCGGTTGGCATCTCTTTGCAGGGTAGTCAGGTCATAGAGGGCAGGCGGCTTTTCGGACTTTTCCTTGCACTCCACCTTTTTGATTGTGACATTTGCACCCTGACAGGCTTCTTTCAGCTGCTCGGCAGCGGCCTTATTCGCCATGCGCTCCCCGGATACGGTAAGACCGGGCAGCTCCAGCTCCACGGTATAAAAGGGAATCGGCTTAAAGGTGTCGATCTCAGCTTCTCGCTGGACAATGAGCGCCAGTGTTGGGGACATCACGCGCCCGATGTTGAGGGTACGGTGATACAGCACGGAAAAAAGCCTTGTCGCATTGATCCCCACCAGCCAGTCGGCCTTGGCACGGCAGAGGGCAGCATCTCGAAGTCCGTCATAGTCCGCACCGGGGCGCAGGTTTGCAAAGCCTTCCCTTATGGCGGAGTCTTCCATCGAAGAAATCCAGAGCCTTTTCATCGGCTTCTTGCAACCTGCCAGCTCATAGACGCTACGGAAGATCATCTCGCCCTCGCGTCCGGCATCACAGGCATTTACCACTTCCGTCACATCCGGGGCATTCATCAGCTTTTTGAGAATATCAAACTGCTTTTTCTTATCTTTTCCTACCACCATCTGCCAATGTTCCGGCAGGATAGGCAGATCATCATATCGCCACTTGGCATACTTTGGGTCATAGCTGTCTGCATCCGCAAGACCGGCCAGGTGGCCCACGCACCAGCTGACACGCCAGCCGTCGCCCTCCAGATACCCGTCCTTACGGACGGTTGCGCCGATCACCGCCGCCAAACTGAAGTGACCCCAAAAAGTTAGACAATATTTTGAAGTAAAAATTGTTCAAGCAGCCGAAAGGGCTTGCTGTCTGTGAATTGCAGGCGGCAAGCCCTTTAGCTTTGCCTTGATTCTGCGGTTGTTGTAGTAATCCAGATATTCAACGAGTTCCTGTTTGAAGTGCTCCATGGACTGAAATTCTTGCAGATATAGCAGCTCACTTTTGAGCAGCCCAAAGAAATTTTCTATCACAGCATTGTCCAAACAGTTCCCCTTGCGGCTCATACTCTGCCGGATGCCTTTCTCTCGGAGCATCCGTTGATACTGTTTATGTTGGTACTGCCAGCCCTGATCAGAATGGAGAATGAGGTTTGTTCCGTCCGGAATTTTTGCAAATGCCTCGTTCAGCATGGTCGTCACCATGTTGAGCACAGGACGATCCGATATGGTATAGCTGACCAGATCGTTGCTGTGCAAATCGAGAATCGGGGACAGATAGAGCTTTTCTCCGAACAGGCTAAACTCCGTCACATCCGTGACCCATTTCTGATTCGGCTTTTCGGCATGAAAATCCCGATTTAACAAATTTGGTGCAACTTTGCCTACTTCTCCCTTGTAAGAACGATATTTTTTCATCCTGACACGACAAACTAAGCCCAGCTTCTTCATGAGCCGCTGGACAGTCTTGTGGTTCACAGAGAATTTACGCTTGCGAAGTTCTGCCGTGATCCGGCGATAGCCGTACCGGCCCCTGTTTTCGTGGTAAATTGCTGCGATTTCTTCTTTAACAGATGCATATTTGTCTTCTCTCTGCATCTGCTTCAAATGATAGTAGAAAGTTGCACGGGGCAGTTGAGCGATTGAGAGCAGTATACTGAGTGCGTGTTTTTGCCTTAGCTTTTGAACTACCAGCGTTTTTTGTGCTGGCGTCGCTCGTCTTCCAAAACCAAGGCTTGCAAATTTTTTAGGTAGTCTACCTCCGCACGCAGCCGCTGAACCTCTGCCAGCAGATCTTCCGTTACCTCCTTCGGCAGCCGCTTTGGCGGACGATCCTTACTGCTGCGGCCGCGCCGTTCAACGGCAAAGCCTTCCGGACCTTCCTCCAGGCAGATTCGCTCCCATGATTTGATCTGATCTCTGCTGTTTACATCAAATCGTCGGCAGGTTTCGCTGTAACTCAATTTCTCTTCCTGCATGGTTTCGATCACCAGCTTCTTGAATTCCGCTGTGTATCGTTTGTTCGGTACTCCCTTTGGCATAGCAAAACACCCCATTTGTTAGATAGTATACCATACTGTCTAACAAATGGGGTGCAGTTCAAACTCTGGGCAACTGATGGTTTTTCGGCAATTACCAATTTATGTTGAGCCATGATGGTTCCTCCTCTCTTTGAGCCATCGGGACATTTCCCGGTGACAGATACCTACGCAGGGTCTTCCATAATTCCCGCAACCATAGCAGGGGTGGCTGTGGGGTAAAGAAGGAGGACGGGAAGTTTCCTTCCCGCCCTCCGGCCTGCGTGTCATCATGCGTTCATAGGGACTGTCTGTGAAACGGGTCATTTCACACTGTCCTCATCATCTTCTTCTGTGCTGCCCCCGTCAGCGTCCGGCTCGTCCGACTCCTCATCCTCGGTTTCCCATTCCTCAGAATCTTCCTCTCCATAATCATAATCGTCCAGACTGTCATTGCCCTTGGTCTTAGGCTTGTTCTTAACGAGCTTCAAGTAGGCAAATACGCCACCGCCTCCCAGCAGAGCCAGCAAAAGGACCAGCGCAGCCGGGTTCAATCCGGCAGGCTTCTCTTTTTCCGGCTCCGATGTTTCTGCCGGAGGTTCCGGTGCTTTGCCCGTACATTTACTCTTATCAGTTGCGCAGACCGGGCAGGCCGTATTGACTGCCCCTGCTTCACATTTTGTTGAACAGCTGCATACCGCAGGCATCTCCTCTTTGGGTTTTCCATCTTCCATCAGCGCCGCAAGGTCTGCATCGTCCACCTGATTCAGAAAGTGAACAGCAGTCTCCTTGTCCTCATTCGCCCTATCAATCAGGATGTAAAAGTAATTTCCAGCTTTGGTCGTAACAGTAATAAGCTGCTTATTGCCTCCAAAATCATCCACCAATGCCGCATTCCCCTCCGGTGTAAGTGCCGGTGCCGGTTCTGTTTCTTCCACAATCACATTGCTGTCATTGGTAGAATCCTCTGCCGGTGCCGCCGGAGCCTGTTCTGACCCCTGTGCGAAAGCAGGGATCGTAAAGCCAAATGCCACAACCATTGTCAGGCAAAGGGCGGAAAGTGTTTTGCAAATTCTTTTATTCTTCATAAGCGGTAACCTCCTGATTATTTGATTCCGACAGTGCTGTATCTCTGCCGTGGTTCATTCCACCGGAAAGCATAGCGTTCAGCTGTGCTGGAGTCATGCGTAACGCACGAACCATCTGAACGATTTCCAGATTCTCTGCCTCGGTTTTCTGTGCTTCCAGCGCCTTGAGCTTTTCCTGATACTCTGCGATCTTCTCGCGGACCTTTGTAATCTCCTGGTCAATGCGCTCAATTTTGTTCTTTGCCATCGTCTATCACTCCTTCTTAAAAATCTCTGTTACCAGTTCATCAGGCCGTAGCCCTTAATGCTTTGATAATTCAGGTCATAACTTTTGATCTTGCAGGCATCGCCGGAATTTCCCTCCACGGTATAAACACGGCTGCCATCCGTACCGATCACGATACCTACATGGTCTGCTGTCCCATCCAAATCCCAGTCAAAGAAAATTGCATCTCCGGGAGCCAGATTGTTATAGCCTCTTGCGCCCCACTGTCCATGAGACTGGAACCACGGAACGCCCTGCCACTCACAGCCTGCAAAGCGCGGTTCATTTTTTCCTGCCTGGTTATAGCACCAGGATACGAAGCAGGCGCACCATTCCACACGGGAGTCAAAGCCGTACCAGCTCCAGTAGGGATAACCGCCCACATTGCCCACCTGACGCTTGGCCAGTTCCACTAGCTGAGGATTGCCGGGGCGAGTTCCATTTATGAACTGTACGCCGGTCAAGTCCTCAGAATTGCTCATGTCAGGGGAACCGCCGCCAAACAACAGCGGTTTATTGCCCATGGTCTGCCGGTAAACCTGATACATTTCCATCTGCTCCGGGGTCAGAAGCTCCGACGCCACAGCGGAAATGGGCTTGCTGGCGAGTTTCACATTCAAAATGTAATACTCATAGGGAACTTCTTCTGAGGTGGTCTCGCCGGTCTCCGGGTCGGTTGAGGTCTCCGTGCGGTAGCGAATCTCCACTTCCTCAGTAAGCGTCAGCTGATACTGTGCTGCAAACACACGCGCCAGCTCTGCCTGAGCGCTCTGCCGGGTGTAGCCTTGCAAGACGGCAGACAGAAATGCTGCCAGCTCATGAGGGTCATGGCCGATCATACCAAGGTCATAGCGATACTCGTCATACCCTGGGTGACTGCTTTCAATGTTGTCGATTTCCTCCTGCAACTGGGCTTCTCTGGCTGCATAATCTGCCTCCACTGCCAGCATTTCCGGGTCATCCGACGGATAGGTGGTGCCGGAGAGAACGGAACCGATGCTCTGCGCCATCATGGAACAGGAGGACATGGTATTCATCAGCATACAGGTAATGAGAAACAAAACCCCTGCCATCAGGAAACCCTTCTTGTGGCGCATGACGAATGCCCCTGCCTGCTGTACCTTTTCTTTTACCGTCCTTGCGGCTTTTCCGGTTTTGGATGCAGCCTGGGCGGTATTTCCGGCAGTCTGACCGGCGTGTTTGGCGGCGGCATACTGCTTTTTGATGGCCTGCTTTTGCTGCCAGCGGGAAAGAGGGTTGCTGGCAAACTGGGGATTTTCCTGCAAAGATTTCTGGTACAGAACATTTACATTTGCCTTTTCCAGTTGACGCTCTGCCTGGGCTGCTTTGCGGTACGGCTTCAGCTTGTGGCTGCGATAGCCCTCCCGCACCAGATAAGCGCCGGTCTCCACCGCTTCCTCGGACTTGTGGGCGCTTTCCACGCCCACATTGTCCTGCTCTGTTTCCCGGATCTCTTTGTGGAGCTTGCCTGCGACCAGATGGACGGGAGCTTCCCTGACTCCCTGAGAAACTTTGGAAGGTGGCTTTTTCTTGTCCTCAAAGGTCAGCTTCGAGGTCTTTTTTCCGGTATCCGGGTCAATGACCGTCTGCCTGACCTTTTTCTTTGGAATATTGGCCTGCGCCTTATCTGCTCTGGCCGCAGCTTTCTCCGCTTTACGGATTGGCTTTTCCAGTGCAGGGTCAGACCGTTCCTCATCAGTAAAGCGCAGGCGCGGTTCCTTATTCAAACCATTCTCCCAGCATGAGGGAGGACATCATGTAGTGCAGCTCTGCATAAATGGCCATTCCCACCGGATCGTTGAACATACAGCCGGACAGGTAGGCATAAAACTGTGCCACCACATCGGACAGGATCTTCGCTTCGGTTCCTTCCAGAACCAGACCACCCATACCTTCCTTAGCACGGATGGCACTCCAGACCTCTGCCAGACGGAGCAGCCCCACCTGACCGGTCTCATTCAGTTTGGCTGCCTGATCTGCCGCCGTGCGGCACTCACTTACCGCATCGGCCATGACTGTAAGCAGCTGGCTGCGCTGGGCATTTACCGCCCTGTCAAAAAACATCAGCGGATTTTTATTCAAAATGTTGGGGTTCATCATCATTCATCCTCCTTCTTTTTCAGTTCCTGGGGTTTGGTAGTCATAATGCGGTAAAGTTCGGTGTTCTTCGGGAAGTGATCTACAAACGGCAGGATCGTGGAGCCATAGAACAGCAGGCCCTCGCCCTCACCGGAGTGGGTCACATAGCTAAGCTGGTGCGTGGAAATCCCCAGTTGCTTGGCGAGGATCTGACGGTCTCCGCCTGCCTGGTTGAGCATATACACGAAGTCGGAATTTTCAAAGATATTTTCCACCTCGCGGCTGGAAAGCAGATCTTTGACGTTCTGCGTGATTCCGGTGGGGATGCCGCCCCATTTTCTGAATCGCTTCCAAATTTCTACCGTATAAGCAGCGGTCTGTTCCTCCTTCAAAAGCAGGTGCATCTCGTCGATGTAGTAGCGGGTAGACTTGTGAGCGGCACGGTTGATGGTAACGCGGTTCCACACCTGATCCTGTACCACCAGCATACCGATTTTTTTAAGCTGCTTGCCCAGTTCCTTGATGTCGTAGCAGACAATCCGGTTATCAATGTCCACATTGCTCTGATGATTGAACACATTCAAAGAACCCGTTACATAGATTTCCAATGCCGTTGCAATGTACTGAGCTTCTTTTTCTTCCTGCTCCCGCAACAGGTTATAAAGGTCCTCCAAAATCGGCATATTCTCCGGCTTCGGGTCATTGAGATATTCGTTGTAAACCAACCGTACACAACGGTCAATAATGGTTTTCTGCACCGGCTGCAAGCCCTCCTTACCGCCCACGATCAGCTCACACAAGCTGAGGATAAAGTCAGACTTGAGTGACAGCGGGCTTTCATCATCCGAATAGTCCAGATTCAGATCCATCGGATTGATATAGTTGGTTGAAGTAGGTGAGATCTTGATGACCTGCCCATGCAGACGCTCAACAAGAGGTGCGTACTCCGCTTCCGGGTCACAGATAATGACATCATCGCTGGTAAGCAAAAAGCAGTTGGCAATTTCTCGTTTTGCGCTGAAGGACTTACCGGAACCCGGCGTACCCAGAATCAGGCCGTTAGGGTTTTTCAGCAGCTTTCTGTCCACCATGATGAGGTTGTTGGACAGAGCATTGATGCCGTAGTACAGGGCTTCTTTCCCGTTCTGGAACAGTTCCTGCGTAGTAAAGGGCACAAAGATAGCTGTGGAACTGGTGGTCAGTCCTCGCTGGATCTCGATCTGATTGAGACCCAGAGGCAGACAACTCATCAGCCCTTCTTCCTGCTGGAAGTCCAGCCTGGTCAGCTGACAGTTATACTTCTGGGCAATAGAGCCTCCCTGAAAGATGTTGTTGCTAAGCTGACGGGGATTGTCCGCTGTGTTCAGCACCAGAAAGGTCAAAAGGAACATCCTCTCGTTGCGGCTCTGCAAATCCTGCAAGAGTTTTTTCGCTTCACTGCCGTAGGTAGCAAGGTCAGATGGAATGATGTCCATGTCGTATCCGGCACGGACTGCTTTTTTCTGTTCCTCGATCTTGCTGCGGTCCAGGTCGGTAATCTTTCGCTTTACCGTTTTGATGGCTTTCACCTGATCCACCGACTGAATGTGCATACTCACAATGAGCGAACTTTCCATATCCAGAAAATCAGCCAACAGACGGTCATTCAGCTCCGGTGCGAGAATCTGCAAAAAAGAAACAGCCCCGTATTTCTTGCCCATACGGAACTGCTTGCCGGTGCGGAACTCAAAGGAGCTTGGTGCAATAAAATCCTTTGTGGACAGACCGGAAGGAGCCAGCCAGTCCCATTCAAACTGAAACGGGAGTTGTTCATCCATGTGGAATACCGCATGAAGCTGAAAAAGCCTTTCTTTACCGTCCAGCGTTCTGGCAGCTACACCAAGACGCTTGAAGTTATTAAGTATATCTGTCTCAATACGCTCCAGACGGGGCTTGGCGGCTTTGATGCTGTCCGCGTCGATACCAAAGGTCAGATATTTGGTCTTGATGAGACCGTTGTTACCTCTGGCCAGCTGATTTTGCAGCATTGTGGTGTATTCCTCGCGGATACTGTCAAAGGCGTCCCTCTGGGGCGGGATGGAAATGGAGTTAGCAAAGGTCTCCTCCGATGCCGCAAGGTTCAAAAAAGACAGCTGGAAATGAATCGAGCTGTCAAAATAATTGAGGAAATCACACCACCCCTCAAAAATTGCCGTCTTATCTTCGTTTTGGGAGAGCTGATAGTTGATGTCCTGAAACTGGATGGTCTTTGTGTAGTGGCTGTCCGATACGCGGCAGATTCCGTCCGGCCACATCCATTCATAAGGGATACTGTCCTGCGCAGATTTTCCTTTTTTGTCCGTGCGGTTAGCGCGGGCAATGGCCGCTTCGATCTGCTTCTTATCGGCGCGAGACAGCTTTTTCTTTGTCTTTACCGGCTGCACAGTTTTTTCCTCGGTTTTTCCGAACATCCGATGCAGCCATTTTTTTATTGCGGTGAACAATGTCATACACCTCCTTATCGAGCATTTCCTGCCGCTTTAATACGGCATAAAAGTTGTTGGTCTGGTAAGGTCGCTGCTTGGGACGGATCACAGCTACTTTGAGAATGTTGCCCACGATCTTTTCCAGGGGCTGTCCATGCTTTTCGTACATAGCCAGCATAAAGAAGGGCAGCATAACCAGCATCATACACATAGCCGCTACACTGTTTCCGGTAGGTTTTCTGAGCAAAAAGAAAAGCGGTACGCCAATAAGCGCTCCGCCCGTAAAGCAGATAAGCTGCCTCTTGGTCAGATTGAACATGACCTTTGTTTTGACTTTTGTTAAGTCCTTGGGTACGGGTACATAAGCCAATGTGGAAACCTCCTTCCGTTTTAGTGTGCCTGAAAGACTGATTTGGCGAGACTGCCGGTTTTGAACAGCGTAAAACATAGCAGTACAGTGTAGCCCACGCAGCTCCAGATTGCCATGATGATGTCATCTTCCATAGCGATGTTCTGCACCAGCACAGCATAAATTGCCACGCAGACGATAATGAGAAACGCCTGAAAGCCCAGTGCCAGCAGGGATCGGAGGTAATTCTGTCCCATACCGCCCCATTCTTTGCCCATCATTGCAGCCATTGGAACGGGAGCCACCGAAGTTACAAGGTAGATCTCGATCATACGGCCATAAATAACGATAAAGATACAGATATACAACGCCCACATGGTAATGCCAATAAAGAGGGATTGGAACCACAGTTCGAACAGCGGTCCCAAATCCATTTCCATCAGCCTCGGTTCCAGATCGGTCATAACTGAGGAAATGTCAATGGACGCATCCGAATTGATAATCCCTGCCGCCTGCGCCACCACGCTCTGCGCCATATCAAAGACGCCCATCACGATATTCCATGTGTTTGTGACAATGAGGATGGCGGCAGCTGATTTGAACACCCACTTGAAAATCATCCAGGTATCCACATCATGCAGGTTGTTCTTGTCTGCAATCATCTGGATCAGGTCTACGGTCATCACGATAGCCAAGATCACACCTGCAATCGGCACCATGATGGAGTTGGACAGATTCTCAATCATATTGAAAATACTGCCATTCCATCCCTGTGGGGTCTGTCCTACCTGTACGGATATATCCGCGACCTGTTGGTTTACGCTGTCAAACATCCCCGAAAGGTTGCTCATAATACCGCCCACCAGCATTTCTTTCAGCCAATTTGTCAGGGCTTCAAGTAAGAAATCCATACGGTGTCAACCTCCTTTCCGCCGCCCCCGCAGAACTGCGGGAGCGGCAAGGATTTCATGCAGGAACGCTTAGACAGAGAACAGCCCGGAGAGCAGAGGTACAAGAACCATACCAACAACGGCTACACCAGCACCGGCCATAAGCTGCTTCATTCCCTGAGACTTTGCTTATGTGCGATAAAGAAGTAATAGAAGTGTAAAAAATTTTGCCGTTCCTATCCGGCACTTGGCCATTGTGTCGGATAGGTCGGGCGTTAGGCTTCGGGCAAGTCAATCTTGCCGACAAAGCTGTAATAAATCTCAATGTCCTGCCTGCGGGTGCCGTTCTCGTCATAGCTGCACTCATGCACGACGATTTTCTCAATCATTTCCCGCAAGAGGGTGGGGGTAAGTTCCTCAAAGGCAAGGTGCTTTCGGACAATCCCCATAAACTTTTCCGCGTTGACGGTGGCGGCCTGCGACTTGGAAAGTTCCTCCTGTAAAGCGGCGGCGCGGTCTTTCAGTTCCCGCTGTTCCTGCTCATAGTCTGCCGACAGTTCCATGAAACGCTCGTCGCTGATTTTGCCGTTCACATTGTCCTCATACAGCCGCTTGATAATGCGGCTCACTTCGGCAATACGCTCCTGCGCCTGTTCAAGCTGCTTGGTGGCTGCGGCGGTCTTTCTCTTGCCGCCGATCTCGTTCTGCTGGATAAGCAGCTTCACAAAGCGGCTCTCATGCTTGGCGGCGTATTCCGTCACTTGTCGGAGATTGGAGAGGACGCCAGCGGTCAACAGGTCTGTGCGGATAAAGTGTGCCGTACAGTCGCGGGTGCGCTTCTTGTAGCTGCCGCAGATGTAACAGTCCTGCTTGCGGGTTTTGTTCTGATACCGCTGCTGGTACATCACATGGCCGCAGTCGGCGCAGAACAGCATACCGGAGAACAGCCCCACTTCATCATAGCGGTTCGGGCGTTTGCGCTGCTTGCGTAACTCCTGCACGCGCTCCCATGTTTCCGTGTCGATAATCGGCTCATGGTGGTCGGGGAAAATGGCCTGCTTCTCCACGGGGTTCTCTACACTGTGCTTGACCTTGTAAGAGGGCTTCTCCGTCTTAAAGTTTACCAGACAGCCGGTGTACTCCCGGTTTTCGAGGATATGAACGACGGTGTTCGTCGCCCACTTGCACTCATAGCCGGGGTGGTAGCGGCGTGTGCTGCCCGTCCTGCGGTATTCCAGCGTCCCCGGCGTGGGGATTTGCTGCTCCGTAAGCATACGGGCAATCTTGGTCGGGCCATTCCCGGCAAGGCAAAGCTGGTATATCTGCTGGACAACCGGCGAGGTTTCCTCGTCAACGAGATAGTTCTCGTCCTCGTCCATGAGGTAGCCATATACCGGCTTGCTGGTAACAGGTTTGCCACTCATGCCTTTTGCTCGTTTTACTGCCTTGATTTTCTTGCTCGTATCTCTCACCAGCCATTCGTTGAACAGATTTCGCAGAGGGGTAAAATCGTTGTCCATGCCGCCGTTTGCGCTGTCCACATTGTCGTTGACAGCGATAAACCGCACTCCCTTTTGAGGGAACAGCATTTCCGTGTAAAATCCCACCTGCAAGTAGTTTCTCCCTAACCGGCTCATGTCCTTGACGATGACCGTACCCACTTTCCCGGCTTCAATGTCTGCAAGCATGGCTTGAAAACCGGGGCGCTGGAAGTTTGCGCCGGAGAAGCCGTCGTCGGTGTACCAGCGCAGATTGGTAAAGCCGTTCTGCTTGGCGTAGGTTTCCAAAATCCGCTTTTGGTTGGAAATGGAATTGCTCTCGCCTTGCAACTCGTCCTCATGGGACAATCTCGGATAAAGGGCGGTAATGAGGTTTTGGGTGGCTTGTCTTAACATAAAATCCTCCGTTTCCGACAGCCAGCCCCACTATTCCGTAGCTTTATTGTACCACGGAATAGCGGGGGCTGTATAGCGGCAAAAGTGTAAAATCTGCTTCTTTATGATTTGTCAAATTGCCGGTTTTTGTGTAGCAGCGGCTTCCGCTTCCAGTACCCGCGCCATTTTGTCGGCGGCGGTGGTCGTGGTATCTTTCTTGAAATAGCCGGACACGACAAGGACGGAATTGCCCATGCGGATTTCCGTCACGCAGTCGGGGCGGCGGGTGGTGCGGGTGTCGTGCTGCTTGTTATCTGTCATAGGCAATACTCCTTTCAGTCGGTAATCAGTTTCTTCATGTTCTCCATTTTCCGCTGCGCGGCTTCCTGCCGGAAGTTGTCGCCGGTAAAGCGTACCGGGACGCACATGGAAAGCAGCCGGTCATAAATCCGGGAATGGGCGGTGTCCTCCGGGTTCCGCAGGTCGTCCAGCGTGAGGTTGGTCGTGACGATCAGCGGCTTGCCGCTGCGGTAGCGGCTGTCAATCACATTGAAAACCTGTTCCAGCCCGTATTCCGTCCCGCGCTCCATGCCGAAGTCGTCAATGATAAGCAGCGGATAGCGGCAAAGGCGGGAAATGTACTCGTTGCGGTTCTCAAAGCTGGCGGCAAGGTCGTTGAGGATAAGGGCAAAATTCGTCATGTGGACGGGGATTTCTTTCTCCATGAGGGCGTTTGCGATACAGCCCGCAAGGTAGCTTTTCCCGGTTCCTACGCCGCCCCAGAACAGGCAGCCGATATTGTCGGCTCGCATATCCTCCCAATGCTCCACATACCGGCGGGCAATCCCGGCCTGCGGGTTCCTGCCGTTGTCGTTCTCAAAAGTCCAGTCCCGCATGGTGGGGTCGGTAAAGCCCCGGCGCTTCAGTTCTTCCACGGTGTCAAGGTGCCTGCGCCGCTTCTCGGCGGCCTCCCGTTCCTCGCGGGCGGCTCTCTGGCAGTCGCACTCTGCCGGATGGCGGTCGCGCCCGAAGATAGCGGCCTTATCCGGCGCAAAATAGGCTTCTTTCGGCTTGCGGCACTTGCCGCAGTACAGTAAACCGTCCTCGCCGGTGTAGTCCTCCGGCTCCGGGGTAGTGGTCGTCATATTCTCCAAAACAGCGTTGATTTCGTTCTTCATAAACTCTCGCCCTCCTTGCATGAGTAGTCTGGTATGCCCTTTTTCGGGGCTTTCTTGGCTGCGTCCTCCTGCGCCCATTTGTAGATTGTGGCGGCATGGCTGCGGTATCGCTTGCCGCTGGACGCGATATGGCAGGATAGCCGGTCAATGTAGTAGTTCCATTTGTCGGGCAGGTCTGCTTTCAGCCCGTCCAGTTCTGATTGCGAAAGAAAGACATTTTCATACCGGCCATAGGCGGCGCGGGTGGGCTGTCCCGTATCTAACTCTCGCTCTCTCTCTTTTTCTATCTCTATCTCTTTCTCTATCTCTATCTCTGGTGGACAAATGTCCGCTTGATATGGTGGACATTTGTCCACCCCGGCCTTTGGCAAGGCTTTTTGCTCCTGCAAAGCCAGCCTTGCCCGCCGTTTTCGCTCCCCCTCGGTAGAGGATTGGCCGATCAGCAGTTCAATGTTGCTCATATACAGCGCGCCGCTTGGCAGCGGCTCCACAAGCCCCAGCTTCATAAAAATCTGCAAGGCTCGCTCTACGGTGCCGACTTGCTGGCGGGTAATGGTGGCAATCATCTGCGCGGTGTAGGGGATATTTTCATCAAGCTGCAACTTCCCGCCGTTTTTCAGCGATTTCAGGTACAGTTTCAAGAGAATGTTGGAATAGAGGATACCGTCCTGCATACTTTCCAGCAGCACGATAGCGTCCTCGTCAAAGTAATTCTCTTTCAGCTTGAGGTAGTAGTATTTTCGGTTGTCTGACATGGTTCCTCCTTTGGGTGGATTTGGGGCGTTTGTACGCATTTAGAACGCCGTTTCCGGGGGAAAAGGATAAATGTATCGCACACCCTTTGACACCCACGAAAAAAGCCTTGATTTATGCGGGTTTGAAAGGCTCTAAAGCGTGACATCTCTGCCTTTGTTTCCGCTTTCTCTTGGCGGCTTTGAGTTTCTTCATGCGGCCGGCGCAGTCGGGGCAGTATTTCCCCCGGTTGGATTTGGGGACAAATGCCGCGCCGCAGACCGCACACCGTTTCCGGCTCCCCCGGTACAAGAGGGCTGCGGCCAGCTCCCCGTCAAGGGGCAGGACAGCCACACGGAACCAGCGGCACATGAGGGAAAGGGAAATGCTCTGGACGCACACGCAAGGCTCCCCGTCGTCTAACAGCAGGCAGTTCCCCCCGTCATAGTTACAGCACTCATGTACCAACCGCCGCGCCCGCCGGTGCTGGCGGTAGTCCATGCGGGGCAGGTTATCGTTCATGGCTCTGCTCCTTTCTGCGGTGGGGTTCCTCCCGGCGCAAAATCTGGTCGATGTTCCGCTTGACGGTCTGCAATTCCTTGAACCGCTGTTTCTGTTCGTGATAGGTGTTATACAGGCCGTCTTTCTCGGAGATAAGCTGCTCGATCTCGACCTGCAAAGCTTTCCGGGCGGGCAGCTTGGTAATGCCATGCGCCTTGAAATACCGGGCGGCGGCTTCGGCTATGATAAAATCGCTCTCGTTTGCCTGCCGGTATGCGGCGCGAGCTTTCTCAGATTTCTGCGCCCGCAGTCCGTCGCGAGCGGGCTTGGTCTTGGCATAGGCAAGTACCTGTTGCTGCAACTCCTTTTTCCCTTGTAGCTCTGTTTCCAGCGTTTTCAGCTTGCCGCTGGTCTGGCGCATTTCCTGATAGGCGGTATCAACGGCGGCTTCTAACTGCTCCGGGGAAGTGAAGCCGTATTCCTGATACACATTCAGCGTCGCGGCCATTTGTTTGAGATTGTACATGGTCGCCCAGCGTTCATAGCCCCGGCCTTTGCCCTCGGCCATTTTCTGCTCAATGTCCACAAGCCGCTGCACACCGTCCTGTTTCGTGGTGGTTTGTGGGGCTTTTGTGGGCTGTATGCCGGTTTCCCCATGCCGGGGATATTCGGGTATGGCTGCGGCCTTTTCTGCGGCTCTGGCGGCGCTCTGCTCCAAAACGGCAAGGACGGCGGCGCGGTCAAAATCGTCGCCCAGCTTCCGGGCGGTAATGGGCTTCGTCCTGTCCGGCGTGAGGTAACTAAGCCTCCCCCGGCTCTCCTTGACGGTCACACCCTCCCGCAGCAGCAGAGAGGAAAAGTCCTCGAATGAGGCCGCCGCAGACAGCGCGGCGCGTATGGTCTGCCGCAGTTTCTCCTTGTTCGTTTCAAACTTGGTCTGCCGGGGTGTGATACCGCCTGCAATCATGGGGGCGTTCTGCTTGTCCAGCGCGGCCTGTCCCTTTTTCTGCGCCCAATACTCCCGGTCGGTCACGCGGTTCTTGCTGCCGTTCAAGAGGTCGATTTGGTAAAGCCCCTCCCGGTGGCACATCTCCATGACTTCGGACTTGAAGTAGCGCATGGCAGCGTCGGTACAGCGGTGCTTGCAACCGGCTTTCGTATCGGCTGGCCTGTCCATGTAGGGCAGGAACGGCACTTCCTCTATCCGCAGCGAATTGATAACGATATGCACATGGATGTTGCCGCTGTGGTTATGCCCGTCCGGGTGGGTGCATACAAGGGCTTGGTGGCCGGGGAAATGCTCGGCGCAAAACTTCTCGCCCAATTCCTGCGCCCGGTCTACGGTCAAGCCGTTGTCCGGCCCGTCCCGTGGGTCAAAGCTGATGATATAGTGGTGGCTTTTCACATCTTCCCGCCGCTGGTTCTTCCCATAGCGGAGATTTGCCCGCATACACGCAACGGCAAAATCCTCCCCGCCGCAGTTCAGCGTGGACAGCCGGTAGTCCTCGCGGGGGATAAGCCTGCCGGTTTCATCAAGGACGGGCTTCATGGTAAACTCGTCATGCTCAAAAAGCAGGTATTGTTCGGCGGCTCCGTAGTCGGCATTTTTAGAGTTGATATGCTTGAGTGTTGCCAACCGCGTCACCTACTTTCTGTAAGACTTCATACTTGAGGGCGGCAAGGTCGACTATGGCGGCGCGTACCTCGCCGGACAGCGCATTGTAGGGTGCGCCGTACTCGTTCAGATACCGGGCAATCTGATTGAGGTTGCCGCCGATCCTGCCGTATTCGGCGGCTAACTTCCCGACAGCGGAGAGCAGTTCATCATTAACTGCCGACACATGGATAACGGGGCGTATGGTGGTACGCCGTATCGCCTGCCGGAGAAATTCCGACTGGCTGATACCATAGGGTGCAAGCCGCGCTGTGAAGTCGGCGTATTCATCTTCGGACAGCCGGGTTTTCACAACGCGGCTGCGGTGGGGTGTGTTGTATTTCTTTCGCATGGTCGTGACCTCCTTTCTTGCCGCATGAGCGCGGCGGGGATAAGCGGCGCAAGCCGCAAAGCAGGGTTTGGGGAAGGCACTCCCCAACAAGTTTCCCGCGAGGGGCAAAACCGCAGAATTGCGGATTTTGGCACCGTGGTAGAAACTTGCTCTGAAAAACTCCGGCGTTCCCCGGCTTCCGTACTTTCCGCTAACAAGACGTTTCAAAAGGGCTTTGCTACCCGCTATTCCGGCATATCTTGAAAATTTTCCTTTCACTACCTACAACACCACGCAAAGCAAAATGGACGGAGATTTTTAGAATTTCCCCTTATTCCCTACAACACCACGCAAGCCGAAAAAGGCGGACAATGGCAGTATTTTTTTCTTTGATACCCTCCACGGATAAGTAAGGGATTTTGCCAACTGCGGCGGCAATTTTCCCTTTTGTTTTTTCATACTGGGGATTTTCAAAAATGCCAAACAGGAACGAAAAAAAGCAGCAAATCTGTTGAATAGATTTACTGCTTTCTGGTTGCCGGCGAAGCGGCGGTTATTCAGTTGTAGGCGGTAGGGCTATCTCCCAAAGCGGAACTTGAAAATAGCTGTGAGAAGCGTCTGGGTGATGTAGTCCTCTGTATCTTGGTCTACCCGTCCATTCACACGGGCGGCACATTGTATGCGGCGGCGGTAATACTGCAATACAGTTCCCACCGCTTCCGGCTCCCCGCTGGTGGCTTGGACGATTGTTTCATAGGGGAGAAGCCTATTATTTCTCATATGCCATTCCCTCCATTTCCGCTTGGAGCTGCCGTAGGACTTTTCGGATATGGTAGCCCGCTGTGCTGCGGCTGCGCCCGTACTGTCTGCCAATTTCGTGCTGTGGAATACGCTTGAAAAAGGACAGGTAAATCATTTCCCGCTCCCGTTCGTCCAGCCGTGACAGGGCTTCCGCAAGTAAGCCGCTGCTGAAAATGACCGTATCGCCGCAAAGGGTAAGTATGTATTCCTCGTCCGGCTCCGGGGCTTGGAAATATTCATCTGTCGTGCCTAAAGGGTAGTGCTTTTCGTCTGTGAGGTATTCAAGGGATATTTCTCTTTTGTGCTTCCTGCTCCGTGTCCTCGCTGCGTTGATCGTTGCATTTCGGATAACGACTTTGCAAAAGGCATGGAAAGTGTACTCGATATGTTCCCGATATTCTTCTGTACAGGTCATGGAAAATCCCCCTTTCCTCCCAAAAGGGCTGTGGCTGGTTAGTAGTTGCTTTTTATGATAGTAAGGGGCGGCAGCACTTTAGGCTGTCGCTCCTTGACTGCCTAACTGCAAAACCGGGCGGGGCTGTCAACGGCGGGCGAAGCCCGTTCATCTTGACCGTTGACTGGCTCGGCCAGGTTTGCTATTTATCCGGCAAACTTGAATTTATTTTAAGCTATCACGTTTTACCTTTTTAAGCCTTACTATCATTACCATAGGAATTTCTTTGTTGTTTTTGAAACATTCTTCATAAAATCCATCAATGACAAATCCAGCTCTAAAACAAAGGTTAAAAATATCTTGTATGGAACGATGATAATAAATCTGCTCCTCCGGTTGCCCTTCAATCGCTATACCATAGTAACTGTGCGGTGTCATATATTTTTCAGTCAACGTGATAAAACAAGGGTGTTGCGTTGCAAAGACAAAAATTCCGCTTTCCTCCAACAGTTCATAAACAGCCATAAGAAGTGGTTCAATATCCGTAATATCCATAATTGCCATATTAGAAACTGCTTTCGTAAAGGCTCGATTTCTTTTTAATTCTAATATACTTTCTCTATTGGTCGCATCCGCTACACAAAATTCAATTTGTTTTGCATATTGTGATTGCCGTCTTTTAGCCAATTCTATCATTTTTTTGCTGTAATCAAAAGCGACAATCGAAGCGCCTCTTTGTGCAAGATACGAAGAATAATTTCCATTGCCACACGCAATATCCAAAATGTAATCCGCAGGATTAGGAGATAGAAGTTCCGTTACTTTGGGACGCACTACCTCTCTGTGAAATTCATTAGATTTGTCACCCATTGCATTATCCCAAAATTGTGCGTTTTTCTCCCAGATTTTTTTACTTTCCTCTGTTCCCATGTTCTCTCCCACTCCCAAAATTTGCCTTTTTGCTTCCATTAAATCTTCCTTACTATATTCCATTGTTACCCTCCATAACTTCTGATTGTTGCCGTCTTGACTATTATGTATCTTTTCTTTCCAAAATGGTATAGGCTTTTATTTTTATAATGCTGCAAAACTTTTCTTCTGTAAGGTATTCAAAGGATATTTCCCTTTGCCGCCGCTATTGGAAAGCCAAAAGCAGCGGCTTTTTTACGCGATATGACCGAAAAGTCTAGAAAGCAGGATATGTCATCATTTGTCATTTCTTCTCAATGTAATAACTGCATGGCATATCAAGCCAAATACAAGAGAAAAACAGCCACCGCCAAATAGTGATGCTCCCCACCCTGCACCCGACATTGTCATAAAACCGCCAACAAAGAAAATACCAATGCCAAGAAATATCCCGACACCATAAAAAAGTCCAATTGCCATATCATACTTATTAAATTGTCGTTTCTCTTTTTTTTCACATGTTTCCATTTTTGTTATTACCTCCTTCGCAAAATCGTCCATGTGGACTCCAAAAAGAAAACAAATTTTTTTCAACGTATTTAAATCGGGTTCATTAACATCTCTCTCCCAATTCGATAGCGCCTGCCGGGTAACATTCAATTCCCCAGCCAGTTCTTCCTGTGTCATTCCCGATTGTGTTCGCAGATGACGTATTTGCTTTCCTGTTGTAATATCCGTCTGTTTCTGGTTCAAAATGGTTCCTCCTCTCTGATGCTGATTTTATCAATATACGATACATTTATGCAGACAACACCACGGATCGGCTTTTGGCTGGACAATTCCAACCAAACACCACAGCAGACAGCAGAAACCATTCTGAACGCCAGAAAGTCGGTATGATTGTTACATATAAGGGGAAGAAAAATTTCTTTTAGGTACTTTCTTTCCTAAAACTAATGTGATATAATAGCATCATTCCAAAAAAGGAGTAAAAAATATGCGGCAAGGTATTCTTAAATAAAACTATAATCAAATAGTGGGAACAAAGGATTATGATAGTCCCTTTTGTGGGGGCTTGGTTTTTTGTACCCAATTCAAGAATACTTTTGCCTTATCAATTTTGACATATCCGAAAAACAGCAATCACAAACAGGTGTATGCTGTATATGTGTATGTCCGCAAATTATAATCCCCAGTGGTAAAAGTATTTTACTGCTGGGGATTTTTATGCCCTTTTGGGGCTGTAAAAGGAGGACAATCACATGAAAATAATCAATATTGGAATTCTCGCCCATGTAGACGCAGGAAAAACAACATTGACGGAAAGCCTGCTGTACACCAGTGGAGCGATTGCGGAACAAGGAAACGTGGATAAAGGAACTACAAGAACAGACACTATGATTTTGGAACGGCAGCGCGGAATTACCATTCAGACAGCGGTTACTTCTTTTTGCTGGAATGATTATAAAATCAATATCGTGGACACTCCCGGTCATATGGATTTTTTAACCGAAGCATACCGCTCTTTATCTGTCCTTGACGGAGCTGTTTTAGTCATTTCGGCAAAAGACGGCGTACAGGCACAAACCCGTATATTATTCCATGCGCTTCAGAAAATGGACATTCCGACAATTATCTTTATAAATAAGATAGACCAAAATGGGATCGACCTGCGGCGTGTTTACCAAAGCATTAAAGATAAACTTACCAGTGATATGATTGTCATGCAGGAGGTTTCCCTGTCGCCAAAGATAACCATGACCGATATTTCTGATTTGGACAAATGGGATATGATTATTTCCGGAAGCGATGAACTATTAGAACGATATGTTGCAGAGGATTCTTTGGATATACAGGAATTACAATATGAAAAGTGCAAAAGAACCAGATGCTGCTCTTTGTTTCCTGTTTATCATGGGAGTGCAAAAGACAATTTAGGAACAGAAAAACTGATTGAAGCGATTACAGAAACTTTCATTACAGAAACAGACGATATTCAGTCTGAATTATGTGGATATGTTTTTAAGGTTGAGTATACAGAGCGGAAAAAACGGCTTTCTTATTTACGCCTGTATCATGGGACGCTCCATTTACGGGATACCCTGCTGCTGTCAAAAAAGGAAAAAATAAAGATTACAGAAATGTGTATTCCGTCAAATGGTGAAATCGTCCCGGTTGACCATGCCTGTCCGGGAGAAATTGTTATTTTAGCTGATGATACTTTGAAACTGAACGACATTCTGGGAAATGAAAAACTCCTGCCTCACAAAACACGGATTGATAATCCCATGCCATTACTTCGGACAACGGTAGAGCCGCAAAAGCCGGAGCAAAGGGAAGCCCTGTTAAATGCCCTCACAGAGATTGCTGATACAGACCCTCTTTTGCATTTTGACATTGATACTGTTACACATGAGATTATATTATCTTTTTTGGGAAAAGTACAGTTAGAAGTTATTTGTTCGCTATTAGAAGAAAAATATCATGTGGGCGTGGCTATGAAAGAGCCTTCGGTTATTTATCTGGAAAGACCGCAAAAAAAAGCGAGCTACACGATTCATATTGAAGTGCCGCCGAATCCGTTTTGGGCATCTATTGGTTTGACTGTAACACCGCTTCCTGTTGGAAGCGGAACACAATATAAAAGCGAGGTATCTCTCGGCTATTTAAACCAAAGTTTTCAAAATGCCGTCATGGAGGGTGTGCGTTATGGAATGGAGCAGGGCTTATATGGCTGGGGAGTGACAGACTGCCAAATTTGTTTTGATTATGGAGTTTATTACAGCCCGGTCAGCACCCCCGCTGATTTTCGTTTTCTTGCGCCTGTCGTGTTGGAGCAGGCATTGAAAAAAGCAGGAACACAACTGTTGGAACCATACCTTTCCTTTACCCTTTTTGCACCGCAGGAATATCTTTCACGGGCTTATAATGACGCACCAAAGTATTGCGCAATCATTGAATCAACCAGACTTGAAAAAGATGAAGTTATTTTTAAGGGGGAAATCCCTGCCCGTTGTATTGGTGAATATAGAAATGATTTGAATTTTTATACAAATGGAAGAAGTGTCTGCATTACAGAATTAAAAGGGTATCAGGAAACTTCCGGCGAGCCTGTGTTTCAGCCACGCCGCCCGAACAGCCGTTTAGACAAGATCCGGCATATGTTTCAGAAGATAATGTAACATCTTGCGCAATGCAAACGTTCATTGCTGGCTATTGCGAAATATCCCAGAAGGCCGGCTCCCAAGGAGGAAACGTCAATGATCCTGCCTTCAGTGATTATACCTCTATATTTTGTCTGGTGCATTAAGGAAACCTCAGACACGGTAAATATGTCCTATAACTTCTGATGGAGGGGGAACTCCTCCTTCCGTTATATCTATATAGATTTATTAGATTGGACTTTGTAACTATTAACCAGTAGTCGTTCTTGACTACACCATTATTATACTAGGAGAATGTAACTTCATGTTTGCTAAAAATTCAAAGGCATATTCTGTCTACCTGCTGTTCCGATTTGTCTGTTCCCTGGCGGTTTCTATGTCCACAGTGCTTTCCATCGTGTACCACCTGGAGGTGGTGCAGCTGGATGCTTTCCAGCTTGTCCTGGTAGGGACGGTTCAGGAGACCTCCTGCTTTCTGTTCGAGATGCCCACCGGTGTGGTGGCGGATTTGTATAGCCGTCGGCGCTCGGTGCTGATTGGAATGTTCCTCTACGGCCTGGGCTTTCTGATGGAGGGTGCGCTACCGTGGTTCGCGCCGGTTCTGCTGGCCCAGGTTGTCTGGGGTTGCGGTGATACCTTCATCACCGGCGCTCTGGAGGCGTGGATTGCCTCGGAGGAAGAGGACAAACCCATAGACAAGGTGTTCCTGCGGGGCAGTCAAATGGGGCAAATCGGCGGCGTTCTGGGCGTGGTGCTGGGCACACTGCTGGGAAACATAAACCTGCAAATGCCTCTCATCTTGGGGGGCAGTTTGTGCTTGTTGTTGGGGCTGGTGATGGTTCGCATCATGCCAGAAACCAACTTCTCCCCTGCTATTGAGGAACGGCAGGGCTTGCTTAAAGACTTTGTCTGCCTGTTCAAGCTCAACCTGGGCTTTGTGAAAGGCGCACCTGTGTTGCTGGCGCTCTTAGCAATCACACTATGCGGGGGACTTGCCAGTGAAGGCTTTGACCGGCTCTCCACCGCTCATTTTCTGGATGACACGGTAATACCCGTTATCGGGCCGCTGAACAGCGTCACTTGGTTCGGTGTTATCAGTCTTATCGGCAACGGCTTAGGTATTCTGGCTTCTCAGTTGCTCATCGCCCGCATGGAGAAAAAAGGGACTGTCAGCCGAACCAGTGTGGTCATGTCCACCAGCGCCGGGTATATCCTGTTCCTGGTTCTCTTCGCGGTGGGGCGGAGCTTTTGGTTCATGTTGTTGGTGTTCCTGCTGGCGGGGCTTATGCGCACCATCAAGGAGCCTGTGCTGGCCGCCTGGATGAACGACCAAGTGGATGAGAAAATGCGCGCCACAGTCTTTTCCACCAGCGGACAGCTGGACTCTTTCGGGCAGATCATCGGCGGGCCTATTGTGGGGCTGGTAGCCCAGCAGGTGTCCATACCCTGGGGGCTGGTCTGTACCGCTTTCCTGCTGTTGCCCGCGCTGTTCTTAGTGCCGGTGGCGGGAAAGAAGCGGGATTGATATGGCATAGTTAAGTTTACTGACGAGCGGGAGATTACTTCCGCTCGTCTTCATTTAGTAGCGCAAAATTTGAGGACTCTTTATCTCCTTATTCGGCATAGCGGAGGCGGCTGTCAATTCGACATAATTTTCTTGTGATACTTTACCGTACATGAGCATTGGCGCCAGGGTTGTCGTTGCCGTAACCTTCCAACAGGTTGATGACACCCCAGATACCAAGACCAGCACCCAGAGCGATAACGAGAGTCTGAAGAACGGTAATTGCCTGTTCAAAAAATGCCATAAATAATATTAGCCGGAATCATTTGAATGATTAGTTAGGTTTGTTTCATAAGCGCACAAAAGCCGGAACAATCTGCCCTCGATATATGAGAGCCTGATTCCGGCTGTCCTCCTTTTTCATTATTTTTCTTGCGATTGTCCGCTTTGTACGCCAATGGCCTCAACTGAGGCAGTTGCGGCAAATAGATACGATCACTCCTTTCTCAGCGGAACCGTATTACACGCCCTCCGTGTCTACTTCATATACATCGCAGACCTCATTGGGCTTGAGTTTCAGCCTTGCAGACAAGAATGCTTCAATGTCAAAAGCGTTCTTATCATCCGCGTCGGCAGTGTACTTGAAATTGGGGTGCTTGGTGATGTCGTACTTATCCGAAAGGAAAGGACGCACACCGCGCAGCTGGAGGATACACTTGCCTCCATCCATAACAGCAAGCTCATCCTGGCTCATCAGCTCTTTGCCACAATGTCAAGTGATGAATTCAAAAAAGGGCAAAAAATATCCCCTCTCCATTAAAAGAAGAGGGGATATATGTGATACGAACTATAATTTGTTTGCCTTTCAGCGTATCCATAAAATCGCCGCTAAAAGGGCATAAGAAAAGCACCGCCGAAGCGATGCTCTTAAAGCCATATTGTTAAATGTGTCACTTGTTTCGCTTTCCCGTATTCTCTGTCCCCCGGACTTCTTCATGGTAGAAATAATCTACAATGACCGGATGTCCCTGCGGCACTCTGCCATAGGGCATTTCATTGTCAACAAAGGGGCAGTCATATTTCCTGGCCATCTCCTCGGCTTTTTCTTCCAACGCCTTGAAATAGCTGCGGTTGTGTTTGTTATAGATTTCATCATAAAGCGACACAAGGTCAGGACGTTTTTCTGCGATATAATCCATAATCGTCTTCTTAAAACCGCCTCGCAGGTTCAGGTTTTCCAGCCAGAACAGGTCGCACTGATCCTTCACCCGCTCAAAAATCGCCTCGAAATCGGTGATGCCCGGAAAAACCGGCGCAACAAAACAAACGGTACGGATGCCTGCATCGTAAACCTGTTTCATGGCTGCAAGCCGCCGTTCGATGCTCACAGCATTGTCCATATCCTCTTTGAAATCCTCATCGAGCGTATTGATTGACCACGATACCGTGACCTGTCCTAGCTCCTTTAGTAAATCAATGTCACGCACCACAAGATCGGATTTGGTGCAGATTAAAATGTCTGCACCGCTGCCTCGAAGCTGCTCCAGCAGTTTTCTGGTATTGCCGAACTGTTCCTCCTGCGGATTATAGCCGTCCGTCACGGAGCCGATTACGATACGTTGTCCGGCAAATTTCTTTGGATTTTTAATCTCCGGCCAGCACTTCACATCAAGGAACGTACCCCATTCCTCTTTGTGTCCGGTAAACCGCTTCATAAAAGACGCATAGCAATATTTACAGGCATGGGTGCAGCCCACATAGGGATTAACCGAATAACCGCCCACTGGCAGACTGGATTTAGTCATAATATTTTTTGTCTCGACCTCTTTAATAAGAATACCGTTCATCTCTACTTGCGCCATTTTCTCTGTGCCTCCAACACCTGATTGAATGCTTCCGGGAATTCCTGTACCATGTTTGCCTCGCCCACGATGGGGACAAGATCTTCTTTCATAAAAGCAGGGATACCGAGCGCATGAGCCTGTTCCACAAGGGAATACGCCCATTCTGGGGCTGTCCGTATTTTTTTGCTTTGCACCCCGGTCATCGTTCCCACCACGATCCAGTCGATACCGGCGAGATTCACTTTACCAGGATCGTCAAACAACGGCTCAAAGGTAACGTGATAGTGCTTTGCCCGTATATTTGCTTTCAGCGTGTCGATGCGCCACAGCTCTGATTTCTTTGTGACAGTGACGCCAAACCATGCGTTTTCCAAGTCTGTCTCAAAATTCAGTAGGTCGGGGCGCTTTGACAAAAACAGGAATTGATGCTGCGGGTTTTCCTGAATCTTTGCGAATACCTTATCCCGCCACTCCGGTTGCCAACCCGCTAAATCGCTCATACCGGTCAGCAGGAAATTCTGCGGGCGCTTCTTTTCCATCAGTCGCAGCTTCTTCGGAAAAAACTCCGGCTTGCTGAAGTCATCGATCATATGGTAACGCTTTACATTATTTCGGGCATAACAGTAGGAACAGCCTACGGTACAGCCGATGACCAGATTCATGTTTTGAATATTGTCCTTAATGCAGACGCTCATCAGAGAACACCCTCCACATTTTTCAGGATGCGGTGGAGATAGTTTTCCAGCTGCTCGATTTCTTCCTCAGAAAATCCCTTATAGTAAATGTTGCTGATTTCTTCGGTTACTTCATTATATTCTTGTTCCAGACCTTTGGCTTCCTCTGTAAGGAAAATGAGAATCTTTCTACGGTCTTTGTCGCCGCGATCCCGATAAATCAGATTTGCCGCCTCCATGCGGTCAAGCATACTGGTCAGCGTAGTCGTGGCAAGACCGGTCTCCTTTGACAGCTCACTGATGGGAACGCCATCCTTCTGCCAGAGAATATATAGAATCCTTCCCTGGGAGCCATTAAAAGCATCAATGTTTTTTTCGCTCAATATGCGTTCAAAAACACGTCCTCCAACCTGTTTGATCCGGGTTATCAAAAATCCGCCTTGCGTTTTCATATTGCCACCTCAAACCGCAAGGCGGCTATCCGCAGACAGCCGCCTTGTCCTTTCTTATTTCTGCTGCGCAGTCGCAAATTCAGCGTAACCTTTCCAGCCAAATACAGCATCCACATCTTCATCGCCGTAAACACCCTTGACATCGCAGAGGTGGACAACATGATCGTCCGCATCCATCGTCTGGGCAACAGTCGCATGAATGAGCAGCTTGCAAGGAACAGGAGCCTTGATATTTGTGCCCTCCACTTCCTGCATCGTCAGACCGACCTTAGCAGCCTTATCCGTATCACGTCCGGAGCAGGTGCCACAGCCAATCAGAGCGCCGGTCAGTTCAACTCCGGGAATGGCGAGAACAATTTCTTTCTTCTCAGCCAGCAGTTCCAGACTGTAAGCCCCTTTGTTCAGGGAGAACATGATCTTTCCGGGATTGGTGGACGCAAAAGCCCAGAATGCCAGAGTCGCAAGATTGGTGCTGCCATCCGGTTTCTCTGTACAGATTAGAGTCATGGAATTGGGAGAAGTGTATGCAGGCGCATTGCTGATATTGATTTTGTTCATTGTAGAAACCTCCTTATTTGATTTCATTTAGGATTATACTATATAGGAATATCCTTTGTCAACTCTTTTTCGGGTTTTATATCGCTTCCCCATATTTGTAAGGAATTGCCGTTTTGTGATTTGGTATATAATTAGCCCTCCCCGACATGGGGAGGGCTTCTCTGTCTTTATGCCGCAATCTCGGGGATTTCCCCGACAAAGTTATAAACGATCCTGACTTCCTGCACCTTCTGACCGTCCACCTTCTTGACCTCACCAATCAGAATCCGGCTGATGAGCCGGTTCAGCACCGCTTCGTCCAGTTCTTCAATGGTGGCATAGCGCCGGATTTCCTTGATAAAAGTGCGGACTTCGCTCTCCTGAGCGTCAGCCCGGCTCTGCATCATTGCCAGGTCATGCAGGCGTTTCTGGTTGGATTCCTGCTCCTGTTCCAGCGCCGCCGTCAGCTTCACAAACCGCTGCTCGGTCAGGATGCCTTTTGCCTTATCGGTGTACAGGCTCAGGAACATCCCATCAATCTCCTGATTTCGGGCTTCCAGCCGTTGGCGTTCCTTCTCTGTCTGAGAAGCGTCCACCAGATACCGGCGCTCCATCCGGCGGCTGAGCCGTTGATAGAACGCATCAGCGTCCTTCATGGCCTGCAACGCCAGTTCCTGAATGTCCTTCAACACCAGATTGTATAAATCCCTGGCCTCGATCTTGTGGCTGGAACAGACCTTACAGCCCATCCGGTTGTATGTCTGGCAGATATAATACGCCTTGTCAATCGGTTCCCGCATCTCGCCGGTGAAGCGGTTCTTTCCGGTTCGGCCCACCTTTTCATATCGCACCTGCATGGACTTCCCGCAGGTGGCACAGTAGACCAGACCGTGAAACAGGTTGTAGAAGGGGCAGGCATTGCCTTTCATAATGGGTGGCTTGCGGTCAATGAGTTCCTGTACCTGTTCCCATTCCTCAGGCGTCACAATGGCCTCATGGCAGCCCTCGATGATTTCCCAGTCCTCACGGGGGATAATGTCATAGGTGTTGGAGCGGATGCCTTTCTGATGCGTCCGAAAGACCAGATGTGCGCCCTTATAAAAGGGATTCCGCAGGATATGGCTGATTCTGGCCCCGCCCCAGGAATAGTAGTTGGCGTCAAACTCCGTGTTGGCCTTGACATGGGTAATGGGGATTTTTTCTTCCATCAGCCGTTTGGAAATCCTCATGCAGCCCATCCCGTCAAGGGCATAGTCATAGATTTTACGGATGATGGGCGCTGTCTCCGGGTCAAGGATGAGATGCCCCTTGTCCTCCGGGTCACGCATCAGACCGAAGGGCGGCGTCCCCCCGCAGAACTTCCCCTGCCGGGAACGGGTCGTGATGCCCGCCAGCACCTTTTTTGAAATATCCCGGCTGTACATATCGTTCAGGATATTCTTAAAAGGCGTGATGTCCATCTCCTGACGGGTCAGGCTGTCCACGCCGTCCGTGATGGCGATATAGCGTACATTGTGTTTTGGGAAAAAGATTTCGATATAGCTTCCAGCTTCGATATAATTTCTACCAAGTCTGGACAGGTCTTTGGTGACCACGCAGCCGATTTTCCCTGCCTCAATGTCAGCGATCATGCGCTGGAAGGCAGGGCGGTTGAAATTGCGGCCCGTATAGCCGTCATCCACATAATACTCATACTGGAACATTCCATGCTTTTCTGCAAAGTCCCGGAGCATGATTTTCTGGTTGCTGATACTCATGCTCTCATTGTCGCCGCCGTCATCCAGAGAGATACGGCAGTAGAGAGCGGTGATTTTCTCATAGACTTGTTTTTTCCTGCTCATAGCGTTCTCCTTCTATGAACAGGGACACGATACCATTATAGTACCATGTCCCTGTCCCTGAATCAACCGTTTTTACGCAGCGTTTTCGGCCATTTCCCGCCGTTCCAACCATTCCTCGAAGTGTTCGCAGGTCTGGCGCTCAATGAGCTGCTCAAAGGCTTCCCGCATGGACTTCTCCCCGGAGAACTCCCGCACCACCACAAAACGGACTTTATTTTTTTGCTGTTTGCTTTTTTCCATAGGCTACCTCCATAGAGAGACAGGCCGGACGGCAGCACCGGCAACGAAGTCCGGCAACGAACCTCTAAAAACCTGTAAACTACCGTCTGGCCTGTAAATCTTACTTTGTGAATTTTCTTGAAAAATTTCGTTGCTTTCGTTGCCGAAGATAAATAAACTATTAAAATATCCTTTAGATACTGGCTTTTCCCGTATCCAGACCGGAAAATCCCCGGCAACGAACCCGGCAACCAAGTGGCAACCATCCCGGCAACAGACCGCCATTTTCAGGCGATCCACTCCTTCGGAAGTTCCAGCTGGCGGCATTCTTCCTCGGTCAGCTCCACAAATCCATCTTCGTTGCCGGGCAGTTCGTTGCCGGAAACGTCCCGTTCCCAGCCCCGCTGTCTGCCATATCCGGCGAACATCCGGGGATTGGAGAATGGTTTCCAGCCCGTCACTACCGTGTTCATGATCTCGTTGATATTGTGCAGCTGCCACCGCTTCGGCTCCTCATAGGTGCGGCCCAGCGCCTCCCTAAAAAGCTGTTTGGAGCAGACCATGCTGCCGGTGTAGTGTTCCAGAAAGCCCTGTATCTGCCCGGCCTCCGTGTCCTCCGGCATGAAATCCTTCTGCACCTCCACAAGCTGCCGCTGAATGGATTTGCTGAATTTCATGGAATACTTCTCGCTGCGATAAACCGTCATGGCCTCCGCCCACACCTGCAAAAGATAGGCTCTGGAAGCGTCCTCGTCCTCCAAAATGTGAACCTCCGCATTCTCCGGGTAAATCATGATGGGAAGGAAACGCCGGTTCCCAGCCCGGTCAAGGGGCAGGAAGTCCAGCGTGTTGGAAGAACCGCCGAACACGCACTGCCGCAGCCGGTCTTTTGGCTGGGCCTCGTAGGGTGTCCGGTAGGTTTCCTTCTGGCGGCTGATGAAAGAGCGGATTTCCTCAATGCTTTTGGCGCTGCTGGTAGCCAGCATCTCCGACATCTCGATGATCCAGTGGCCTTGCAGCTTCAGGTAAACCCGGTCATCGTCCAGTTTTTTCAGGTCATCGGAGAACCACTCGTCCCGGATTGCCAGCAGGCGGAAGAAGCTGGACTTGCCAGCCCCCTGACCGCCCACCAGACAGAGCATTTCCTCATATTTAGAGCCGGGGCGGAATACACGCCGGATTGCCCCCAGCAGGAAGTGTTTCAGCATTTCTTCCACATAGTCGCTCTCGTCCGCACCTAAGAAGTGATGGAGACAGGAGCGAATACGGGGCGTCCCGTCCCAGACAAGGCCGTTCAGCACGTCCTGTATGGGATGGTAGCAATTTTCGTTCGCCACGATAGACAGAGCCGCCGTCATCTTTTTCTCGCTGGTCAGGCCGTAGTTCTGCTCAAAATAGAGAAGCAGATACTTCACGTCCGTATCCGTCAGAGCGCTGGTATTCCTGCGCCAGCCCAAATCCCGCACAATGTCCACCCGGTCAGTCAGAAGATTCAGGCGGATCGCCCCACGCAGGAGAGGGTCATGGCAGAACACCGTCCGACAGTTGCCGATGGTGTTGGCGGGCTGGCCCTTTTCCGTGACGGACAGGCTTTCCCGCACTTCGTCAACGCTCTGCTCCGGCGCTAAGGCTTCGGCTGCGTTCATGGCGGCCTGCCGGGTGGCTGGCGGTAAACTCTGATATTCGCTGCTCAATCTTCCTCACCTCTTTTCCGTATTCAGCGACCACGCAGGCCCGTTCCTCCATGCTGCCGGACAACAGAATATCCAGCAGATACTCGATATAAGGCTTTTTCTGTAATGCCTCCACAAACAGCGGGTTCCATGCTTCCTCCGGTGTCTGCGGGGCATATTCCTTTTCCCAGCGTTCCAGTAGATGCAGGTAATCGCACAGCATCCGGAAACATTTCTGCTCCGCCTGCCGGTAGCGCAGTTCCTCGCTGATTTTCCGTTTGACCGGCCTCCTGCGGGGCGGGTCATGGCCTTTGGTATCAAAGCTGACAGAGAAATCCTCCGCCAGTTTCAGCGCAGCCTCCTTGCTGTTCAGTCCAAACAGGCGGGCGGTAAAGTCAATCACATCCCCGTCTGCCTGACAGCCGAAGCAGTGGAACCGGCGGTCAACCTTCATACTGGGATGTTTGTCATCATGGAAGGGACAGCAGGCCATCCCATTTCTGCCTACCGGAACCCCATAAATTTCCGCAGCCTGCCTTGTGGTGACAGACTCCTTCACCGCTTCAAATACATTCGATGTTCTCACCTCCAGACAGAAAAAAAGCACCCGGTTTCCGCAGAAAATCAGGTGCCTCATAACTCCATATCGTGTTTCTTTGTCGGAGCGATCCGCCCCTCACGTTCCCAGCGTTCCCGGTTATCCCGGTCAGCGTCCACCTTGCCTTTCGCCAGCTTCTCCAGGATGGATTCTCTAGCTTTCTTCTTGATCTGCTCCTTACCGGCCTTCTTGACCTCCGGCTGCATAAGCGTTTTCTGGATTTTTGCCAGGGCGTTCTGCATAACACGTTTGATTTTGGTAATCACTCCATCCAGCCGGGCGGCAGCGTAGTCACGCTCTTTTTTCGATGCCTTGCGCTCCGGCGAAAGCACCCACTTTTTCGTTTCCTCAATCAGACGAATATCTTCTTTGTGTGTCTCCTGACGGACAGTATCGGTCACCACCTCCACAGCCTTGTCATAGGCCGCATCGGAAACATCATCCAGCAGCGTCTCCACGTCCTCGATTTTGAGCGTCAGTTCTTCCAGTTTCTGCTCCTGCGCCGCCAGCTGCTCCTTCTGCTTCATCAGGATATAGTCCTGCTTTTCCAGATACTCCCGCCCGCCGTAGGACGGCTCCTGATCCAGATGCAGCCCATGCCGCTTTGTGATGTCAAACAGGATTGTCCGGCAGACCGCATCGAAAGTCTGTTTCCGGTTGTTATGCCTGCCTTTTGCCTTATCCGGGTTCGGGAGAGGAATGCCCAGTTCCTCCAGCGCCTTCTCCTGCTGGGGGCACAGTTCCCCGTAGCGGTTCTCGCAGTCGAACACATGGCGCTCATGGATGTGGGGCGTCCCCTCGTCCAGATGGAGCGCCCAGTCTAAGATGTGGATATGGGAACCAAAACGGCGCTCAAATTCCTCATAAAACTCGTTGACGATACGAAAGAGCGTTTCCGGCGGGACGGATTCTCCCATCGTGCCGATCTGGTAGATGCTTTCTTCCGGGCAGGTCTTGTTGTTTTTCAGCAAGTCCTCCACGGTGCGGTTGCGCTCCGTGTGCCGGGTTTTCTCATTCCGGGCGTTTTGGGCCTCCACATGGCCGCCATAATGCTCGTAGTAGTACATCCGCTCGATTTCCTCAAAGCTGAAATCCGGCTGCTCCGGGTTCTCCCGGAACTCATGGGTGGTAAAGCCCCGGTAGCAGTCCCAGTAGACATTTTTCCTTGCCCGTTCTGCGTCAATGTGTTCGCTGTTCTCCACATCGAACCGGCGGTCATTGTGACGGGGATTGTAGGTGCCATGCCTGCCGGAGCGCCCATTGTGTCGTGTCAGTTTCAAACAGATTTCCTCCTTCCTGCGAAGATGCTGCGGGGCCGGGGAAGGGGCGGCGAAGCCGCAAATCCTGCGAATTTTGCGTCAGGTAATACCCAGTACGAGTTGACGCAGGCATCAACTCTCCCTGGGCAAGGCGTTTCACCCTTGACCCGATGGGGCGGCTGCCCTCAACCCGCCAAGGCACTTCGTCCTTGACCCGATAATGGCTGCCGCCCTTAACCTGCCAATGGGCGTTGCCCCTTGACCCCAGCAGTGCGCTGCCGCCCCTGCACCCCGGCACAAAGGGCTGGCTGCCCTCTGTACTCCCGCACCGGCGAAGCTGGCTTCCACCGCAGAAGCGGTGTTTGCCAGTTTCACCGGCTCCGTATCCGCACATTTGCGCCCATAGGCGGGGAATGGATACGGAATACGCCTGCGGGGATTGCCGGTCAAAACAGCGGGTGCAGACCCGTCATTTTTTCCGTAAACGCCCCGGTTTCAGGCGATTTTTTCTTCCGCCCCTACCACCTGAAAGCCATGCTCTTTTGCGTAGGCGCTGGCGGCGGCTTTCCGTTCCTCGCTGTACGGCGGCACCAGCCGGATCGACAGCCGGGACTTATCCAGCACATAGGTCACGCTGCCCTCCGGCGTGCTGCGCTCCAACCGGCACAGCAGCGGGTACTTCCGGCTGAAATCAGCCAGCCTGCGCTTCAAGCTGGCGTTGAAGGTGTAGACGCTGGCAAGGTTTTCCGCCTCGTTCCAGTTGATAATGGTTTCTTTCTCATACTTAGACAGCTTCCTCATACAGATCCTCCTCATAATCAGTGTAAGATTTCAGCACACGCAGGCTGCGCTTGAGGCGGCGGTACTCGTCCATCTCCATCCGCAGATGGTGGTAAAAATCCTCGTACCAGCTTTCGCCCGCCTCCGTCTCCACCTTCCGGGCCAGCCCTAGCATCCGGCGTTTGGCCTCCGGGTCAACTGTCAGTGCCGTCAGCCATTTCAGCCGTGTCACTGTATTGTGATGGCTGGGACAGCCGTAAGCGTAGAGAATCTTCTTTTCTTTCATACTCAGTGTCATAATGATTTCCTCCGTTTCTTTGCTGCGGAGCCATGCGCCCCGCATGATTGATAAACTTGTTTCTGTCTGCCGGTCTGCCTGCAAGCCGCTCCTGCCCGGAATTTTTCCCGGCGTATTGGCCTCTTTGGTGCGCTCGATTTCTGTCCTGGCGTCACTTCCCCGGAGGCCATACCCCCTTGCAGCCGGTCATTCGATTTTCAAGGTTCTGTGCCTGTCTGCAAGAACCAGTTTACCGAAAAAAGAGGCTCTTTCCCGTATATCCAAAACGTCGGAAAAACGCTTGAAATCCGCATATTTCCACGCTTATGGAATCGTGCTATAATGGGTGTAATCACTGAAAAATGATAACGAGAGAGGGGGCTTTGGATGTACGCAAAGCTGACAATCCCGGAGCGGCTCAAAGACCTGCGGGTGGTGGACAAGCACCTGACGCTGGAACAACTGGCGGAGCAGACCGGCCTGTCTAAATCCGCGCTGGGAAAATACGAAACCGATGACTACAAGGACATCAGCCCGTTTGCGATTGCAACGCTGGCGGACTTTTACGGCGTGTCCACCGACTATCTGATGGGGCTGACGGAAAACAGGGAGGTTCCCAACGCTGACGTGCAGTCTCTCCATCTGACCGATGAAATGATCGACCTTTTGCGGAGCGGCAAGATCAACAACCGGCTTCTCTGCGAACTGGCCTCTCACCCGAATTTCCGGCGGCTGATGATAGATATGGAAATCTGCATCGACCAGATCGCCAATATGCGGGTGGAGCAGATGAATCTGGTGTTGGAGGCAACCCGGCAAACCGTCCTCAGCAAGTATGCGCCCGGAGAAGATGAACTCTATATGCGGACGCTGGAACTGGGGCAAGTGCAGGAAAGCGATTTTTACAGCCACGTCATACACGATGATCTGGACAGCATCGTCCGGGACATCCGGGAAGCACACCGCAAGGACAAGACCACCGCCGACCCGCAGCCCACGCTGGATGATGTGAAGGAAAAATTTGAGCAGGCCATAGGGCAGAGCAGCGATACAGAAATGCTGATCCACGAGTTCTGCGATAAGTTGCAGATACCCTTTGAGAAGATTTCCTCGGAGGACTTCTCGGCGTTCCTGCGGATACTGAGCCTGTCCAAGCTGCTCAAAAATCCCAACAACATGAGAGGGAAGGCCAAGCCGCAGCCATACTATGCGCCCAAGCGGAAGAAGCGCAGGTAATGAAAAAGCCGCCCAACCTGTACCGTTGGACGGCTTTCGACCCGTTTGTGGGTGGAATAAAAAATGCGGTTATACATCCGTTAGCTGACCGTTTTCATCAGCTTTTTCATAAACTTCCAGAGACGGATGCCATCTTTGAGGCCCAGCCGGTAAAAGAAGCATTCGCTTTCTGCGCCGGAATCGAAGATGGAATCGCAGTAGTGTCTCACAGCGTCCTTTTGTTCCTCAGACAATGCGCTGATTGCTTTTTCATACTCGGTTTCCAAGCGAAGGTAGTCCGCTTTTTTCTCCTTGTCGGTTTCTGCCTCCCGCCATTTAGCGAACTGGCTCTGCATCCGCTCCTGAATCATCAAATCAACCAGTTTTTCTATATCTGTACCCATAAGCTCCCTCCTTATGCTGGACGGATATAATTCCTGTATGTTTCCAGGACGGAATCCGACACACCGCTTTTATACACTTTGCGGATGTCGGAGATTTCCTCTTGCTTCAGCAGTTTCAGCCATTTCAGCAGTTCAGCTCTGCCGTTGGCAAAGTTACAGTAGCGCCCATCGGCGTATTCGATACGGTATCTCATAGACAGGCACCTCCTTAAACATAAATCATCTCAGACCGGATGATTTCATCTGCCCGGCTGCGGATGCTGTTCATGGCTCCGACCCAGGCCAGCTGGTCACGGGCTTTCAGTTCCTCGGTAACGCCCTCCGCAGCCTGCATCTGCGAGATGATACACGCCAGCAGGTCATCGGCCTGCTCGTTCAGATCAGCAAGATACGTCCAGAGTTTTCCCGACAGAAGCAGTTCATTGTACTGGCCGGGACGGTGTTCTTGCAGAAACGCCTTGTGCATCCGGCCCCACCGCCCGATGGGGCGGCTTTCCTCCGGCAACTTCAGATCGGGGATGTAGTAGTCTCCCACCAGCGTGTAGCTGATGCCGTTTTGATGGATTTTCTTTGGCAAATGCTCCATATTCGACCTCCTGTATTCAGTTTTTTCAGAATCCAGTTGATCGTGTCCCTGTTCATGATAAATTCAAGGCAACTGAACTCTTCACGAACAAGTATGGCACATCTTTCCCCAATTTTTGATAGTTGAGTGAATGGGAGGTTTCCCTCCCACGGCTCTCTCCGGTATTGTAGGTGTCGATGGTTTCCTTGCCCAGCACGGCAGCCAGCTCTTTGAGGGTAGTCGGCTCTTTACCGCCCAGGAAGATGGATGTATCCATGTTACCGATGATGGTATCTGCGTTATCCTTATAGATCGCCTTGAGCTGACTCTGTGCCTGCAACACCAGACAGGCAGAGATTTCACGGCTTCGGATGGTGGCCACCAGCTTTTCCAGTTTCGGAATCTGCCCGATGTTAGCACACTCATCAATCAAACAGCGCACATGAACCGGCAGTCTGCCGCCATACACATCGTCGGCTTTTTCGCAGAGCAGATTGAAAAGCTGGGTATAACACATGGAGATCAGGAAGTTAAAGCTGTCATCCGTATCACTCATAATGAGGAACAGAGCGGTTTTCCGGTCTCCCAGAGTATCCAGTTCCAGCTCGTCATAAGCTGTGACCTCGCGCAACTCTGCAATATCAAATACGGCAAGGCGCGCACCGCAGGAAATCAAAATCGACTTGGCTGTTTTTCCCGAAACGAGTTGTCAAGGACTTTTTATCAAAAAAATAAGCAACAGTATTATCTGTTGCACTATGCTTGTTGTGTATGTCATTTGGCTGTATAATTAATAATATAAATTTTACTGACGAGATCGGAGGTCATTGCAAGTGGATGATACTGTTTTATTTTTAAGCGCATATAATTCGACACAGTATAAAGCGACAAACTGGTTTTTACAAAAACTTCGTAATGTTATCCCGCACAAAAAGAAGCAGATGCAATCCTTACTGGAAAAGCATCATCTTTCTTTCGTGGCAACAGACGAGACTATTACTTCTGTTGATGGGAAAATGGAGGTAACGGCCCAATATGATTATGTACATCAAGCGACTACATTTTCCTTCAAATCAAAAGATTCAGCTGAAAAAGAAAATAATGCAAGTGACTCTTTGAAAGATTCCGGTTTCTATATCAATCTTAGGCACGCACAATCTATCTTAGTTGATGAACGATATTTCAAAATCGAATTTACTTTCTGGCTAGAGCCATTTTTAGTTTGGATAAATGGTCAGATGTATCAAATTGATGCCGGTGCCTTTATGATGAACAGTGTTTTGTTCATTGTTTTTGAAGTCATAAACTACAAAACAGGAAAACCACTTGCCAAAGATGATGTCGGGGCAAAAGCAGAAAACTACAACCTACTGTCTGTGGAGAAATATCAATTCTTTGATGAAGCGAAACCTGTCGAGGCAGGAATGAAAATTTCTGAAATAATATATGAAAATATTTCTGAGTTTATCTGGGAATTGACAAATAAGTGTTATCGTTCCCAAGAATATTTCTTTGTGCATGACACATTGGTCTTTTCGAATAATATTGAAAATATTTCAGATTACTTTTGCAAACTCATTGATACGAAAGCGCCTGCTGAACCAATAAAGGACATTAGTACAGTGAAAATATACCAATATTATCCACAAGCTGGTTGTAGTGTAGTTTCTGACTTTGATTGTGATAACTTTCAACCAATTTTATATTCGGCCATTATATTGGAATCGCTAAAACTCTATATTCATATTTTTCAAAACTCTAACCTTGAAAATGAAACAGATCTTCGGCGGTCTGTACGAAATGATATTTACTTGCAGAATCTTTTTTGCTCTCCTAATCTTCCAATTGAAACTCATAATTTATTGAACTACATTAAGGAAAGCGAGCCTTACAAAAAACATGCAGAAGCTCTTCACCTAAAAATATCCTATTTGACTGCACAAAATGAACTAAAGAAAAGCAGAAACTCTGCGATTTTGAATGTTCTGCTATACATTATTTCTTTACTCAGTGCTATCGGAACTCTTGATGTCATAGAAGCACATTTTGGTGTACCATTCAAATACAGCTTTATTATTGTGGTCACGCTGTTTATTCTCGGACTGTTTTGGGGAATAATAGAGTATCGAAACCATAGAAAGCTCTAAAATTCGTAACAACGTGCCAGAAGCATTTTATTGCTTCTGGCACGTTTGCATGTGAATTATTTGCGTCCACTTAGTAAATCGTCGCAGATATACGCATATTCCGGCAGCTGGTTGATATATAGCTCCCAGCGCCGCTTGATTTCGGCCAATTCCAGCGGATCGGCTGCTTCCAGTGCGTGATCGTTGCCCGTCATATATAAAACATCCGTAGCTACATCGTCCAAACACCTGTAACAGAGATCGGCGGCAGATTCGATTCTGATACCAGTATCCACATAGACTGGATTTACGCCAATCGTCAGCCAGACATAGCCTACCTTGTCCGACCAGAGCAGTTCAAAATCAGGGCTTTGCCGCAGATGTTCCGCAAAGACCTCCTTTACTCGTTCAATTTCATGCTTCTCTTTTTCTGTGTACAGCATTTTCATGTCCTCCTTGGTTAAAGTTTTGGTGCGTACCACCATCAGTTTAGCACAAGGCGGCTTCGTTTATCAGTCTTTCACATCTGCTGAATTTCATTTTTGAGCATACGCTTGATTTTATCGCTCATGGTTTCTGTGCTGGTCTTGCTGAAATGGACATGAACCTTGTAGGTTGTCTTGCCGATTTTCTTTACCATCGCTGGCGTGTTTTCCGGCGCTCTGGACACAGTAGCGGCGTCTGCCGCCTGCATAGTACGGGGTTCTCTGTTCATGGCGCTCCTTTCTCCGAACGGGTCTGTGCCGCCCGGTAAAAAATCAGTCATGCTTACTGCTTACAATGTCTTTTGCTGCCTGTCGGGTAGCACTGGCATTTTCTTCCCGGAAATTCTTTCCGTCAAAGAGAATCGGCGCACACCGTTCCAGAATACGGTCATAGATACGGGCGTGGGCCAGATCAGGCGGGTTTTTCAGCTCGGACAGTTTCAAGTTTGTTGTGATAATCATGGGTCTGCGGCTGCGATAGCGGCTGTCAATGACGAAAAACATCTGCTCCATAGCATATTCGGTACTGCGCTCTACTCCCAGATCGTCAATGATAAGCAGGTCATACTCGTCAAAGCTGGCAATAAACTCCGACCTGTCCTTAGAGAACATCCCGGTCAGGCGGTTCAGGATGGTGGGAAAGTTCGTCATCAGCACCGGCACATCCTGGTCAAGCAAAGCGTTGGCGATACAACCGGCGAAAAAGGACTTGCCGGTTCCCACATCCCCAAACAGAAGCAGGCCGGTGTTGTTCCTGTATGCCTCCTTCCAGTTCTCCACATAGGCGCGGGCCTTGTCCATCAATGGGTTTTCGCCGTTGTCGTTGGCAAAGGTGTAGTCATAGAGATAGCGGTCTTGCAAGCCCTGTGCCTTTCGGCGTTTGATACGCTCCATGCGGCGCTGCCGTTCTTCAGCAGCCTTGCGCTGCTCCTCAGCCTCCCGCTGGCACTGGCAGATGCAGCGCGGCATAAAGTAGCCGGATTTCCCAAAGCATGGCACAACGGTCTGCCTCTGGCCGCCGCACTTCTTACAGTGAATGAGGCCGTCTGCCGGGTCTATGTACTCGTCCCCGGCCAGTTCCACACCGGCGGCTGCCTTGTCGATCAGCGCCCGGATTTCTGCGGTAATCTCAATCATACGGTTTCATCCTCCTTTACGCTGTAATCCCGGTTGCGGGTGGGCGGGGCTGCTTTCTTCGCGTCCTCACCGGCCCAGCGCCGGATGGTGGCGGCATGGCTCTGATACCGCTTGCCGGTAGAGGCCATGTACTCGGACAGCTTTTCGATGTACTGGCCCCATACAGTGGGAAAGCTGGCCTGCAAGTCTGCCAGTTCTTCATCCGTCAGGAAAACATTCTGGTAACGGCCATAGGTGTGGGAAGGGTGCCCCGTTTCAGGGCGTACCTTCTCTATCTCTCTCTTTATCTCTATCTCTTTCTCTAACTCTATCTCTATCTCTGGTGGACGAATGTCGGACAAATGTCCGCCGTTTGTCCGGGGCGCAGAAAGAGCCTTATTTTGAAGCCTTGCAGCCCGCTTTCGCTCAGCCTCGGTAGAGGACTGGCCGATTAAAAGTTCGATGTTGCTCATGTAGAATGTGCCGCTGTCCAGCACCTCCACAAGACCCAGCTTCAAAAAGATCTGCAAGGCTCTCTCCACAGTGCCGATCTGCTGGCGGGTAATGGTGGCGATCATCTGCGCCGTGTAAGGAATGTCCTCGTCAAGTTGAAGCCGTCCACCATGTTTCAGCGATTTCAGATACAGCTTGAGCAGAATGTTAGAATACAGCACACCGTCCCGCATACTTTCCAGCAGCACGATGGAATCATCATCAAAATAGTTTTCTTTGAGTTTCAGGTAATAATATTTTCGGTTGTCTGACATAGGGTTCCTCCTTGGGGGTTCTCTGGGGATTCTATACGCATTTTAAGGCCGTTTTAGGGGTCGGAAGATAAATCTATCAGCCTGCCTTTGACACCCTCGAAAAAAGCCTTGATTTACAAGGGTTTTTCATCCCCTAAAGCGTGACATTTCTCCCGTTGTTTTCGCTTGCGCTTTGCGGCGTTGACCCGCTTCATGCGTGCGGCACATTCCGGGCAGTATTTGGCTCGGTTGGAACCGGGGGTAAACAGCGCCCCGCATACGGAGCATTTCTTCGCATTCATCCGGTGGAACAGCGCCGTTTCCAGTTCCTTATCCTGCGGTAATACCGCCGCCCGAAACCACCTGCACAACAGGGAGTAGGAAATAGACTGGACACAGACACATTCCTCCCCATCGTCCAGAGCGATACAGTTTCCGTCGATGTAGTTGCAGCACTCATGCACCAGCCTCCGCGCTCTGCGATACTGGCGGTAATCCATGACAGGGATAGGTTCAGTCTTGTTGTTCTTCATAAATGATTTCTTTCATAAAGCGTGTAACCTCCTTAAATGAATTTATTGTTAAAAATTCGTGCAAAGTATTGTTTTCTTCGTGCAAATGGCATATACTATAATTGCCAGCAGAAAGGGGTTGATCGTATGGCTGGAAATACCACAAACATCAGTATCCGCATGGACGCAGATTTGAAAGCACAGGCGGACGCACTGTTTACTGAACTTGGCATGAACCTGACTACGGCGTTTAACATCTTTGTGCGCCAGTCGCTTCGTGAAGGCGGCATTCCCTTTGAAGTAAGGCTGGAACAGCCGAACAAAGAAACGGTTGCTGCCATGCTGGAAGCGGAAAGGATTGCAAAAGACCCGTCTGTAAAGGGCTACAATGACCTTGACGAGTTGTTTGCTGACCTGAAAAGATGAAAGAAACCAAATATACCGTCAAGTACACGACCAGTTTCAAAAAGGACTACAAACGAGTCATAAAGCGTGGCTTGAAGATTGAGCTGCTGGAGCAGGTCGTAGCATTGCTGGCAATGGGCGAACCGCTGCCGGATAAGAACCGTGACCATGACCTGTCCGGCGATTGGGCAGGTCATCGGGAATGTCATATTCTCCCGGACTGGCTGCTTGTCTACCGCATAGAAGATGATGTTCTGGTGCTGACGCTGGCCCGCACCGGCACACACAGCGACTTGTTCGGCAAATAAACAGTCTGCCGCCGTATGGGGAAACCTGTACGGCGGTTTTTCTGTATGCAAAAGGGTGTCGTGAAACGCGACGCACTTGACAGGGGTACGCCAAAACGCGGTAGCCTTTACCGCTCCGGCTCCCGGTCGTGAGACTTGTCCCTTTCCTGTCGGGACAGCTGCTCGGCGGTTTTGCGGAGCCGTTCCACTGCTTTCAAATCTTCCCGCATGGATTTCATGGCAAGCGTGTCCGTCTGCTTTCCGGCGGTCAGCTGGTCGATTTCCCGCTGCCATGCCTTCGGTGTTATCCCCTCGCCGCTGTCTTTCAGTTCTTTCAGATACCGGGCTGCTGCGTCATACAGGATCAGTTCCCGGCTGTGGCGCTGCTCAAACTGTTCCCGCTTTTCCGGCTTTACTTTGGCAAGCTGCTTGTGGATGGACTTGTACTGGTTGTACTGTTCCCACATCTCCCCGCGTTCGGTAAGAATGGCGATCCGGCGCTCGGCCTTGACGATCTTTCCACGCAAGTCATAGTAATGGCTGTTCATATCAGCGATTTTTTCATGAAGCTGCTGCATAGACTGGATGCCGTTTGCCTGTAAAAAGCTGAATAGTGCAGCGCTTTCCTGCAAAGCCCGGATTTTTCCGGTACGGGTGCGGGGAGCGTTCAACTGCTGCTGAGCCTCCCACAAGGCGGTCAAGCTGCTTTGCTGTGTTTGTGGTTTTTCCGCTTCGGCTTTCGACCAGTAATAAAGACGGGTAATGCGGGCTTTGATTTCTTTCAGCAGCTTGTTGTCGGCGGCGATCTGCCGGTTTACTTCGCCCTTGTCGGTGCGGATGCCGCGCTTTTCCATTTGGCTGGCGGCTGGCCCCAGATGGACAGACGGAATCTTATCAATGCCCTGCCGCTTGTAACTGCGGTGGTCAATGCGCTCCGGTCTGCCGGCAGATTCCAGCGCCCGGTTGGTGCAGGCCGCCCACGCTGCCCTCCAAATCTCCACATTCCCTTTGTCGTTCCAGTCGGTGGTGTCCTCCCGGTGGTTCTTCCAGCCGCCTTTCCCATCCGGGATACGCTGTCCATTCTCGTCCAGATCGTATGCCTTGCGGCACTTTGCACCCCACTGTCCATTTTCTTTCAAAGGCCGGAGCGTCAGCATGATATGGACATGAGGGTTGCCGGTTCCCTTGTCATGGATAGCAAAGTCGGCGCACATTCCTTTGTCTACAAAGTTGTCCTTCACATAGGCACGCACAAGGGCAAGCTGCTCTTCGCCGGGCAGTTCACGGGGCAGGGCTGCTTCAATCTCGCGGGCAAGCCGTCTGTCCCTTGCTTTCTCGATTTGCTCCACGCTGTTCCAGAGGATAGATCGGTCTGCAAATTCCGGCGGCGCGTGGGCAGGCAGCATGATCTCCGCATGGTCAATGCCGCCTTTCCGGGTGTAGTCGTGGGTCATTCCATCCCATTCATTTGTCAGCTTGGTTCCGCTGCAGTAAGCAGCTGCGGCAACAGCAGAACGCCCTGCGCTGCGCTTGATAATACTGACGGGGATATGACAGAAATCTATGGGGAACACCTCCTTTCAGTGAGTGGATAACAGGCTCCGTGGAGCCGAACAAACGCGAAGCGGGTGTTTGGCTGCGCGGGGCGCACAAGGGGTTTGGGGAGTGTAGCGCCCCATCGCGGACGAAGTACGCAACGCCCCCGGCAGGGCGCACAGCACCGGCAACGGTGTATAAGTGCGCCCTTGTAAACAAGGGACTTATGGCGTGTCCCCGGATTTTGGCAGGTTTGCAGTCAATTCCGCAGCCCCCGGAAGATGGGACAGGGCAATCAGAAATGTTTTGACCTCCGCGCCGGAAAGGTCGGGAGCCAGCGGGAAAATCCCCTCCAAAATGGCTCCGCGCTCAATCAGGCGGCGGGTGCGAACCCTGCGTTCTTCGTTCCGCTGCTTGTTCTCCAAAATCTTCTTTCGGTTTTCAAGCTGCCGAATCTCCTTCAGGACTTTCTCCCGTTCTTCTTTTTTGGGGTGGGCTGTAATTTTTTCGTTCATGTCAGGCACCTCTTTTCTTTGGAAATACTCATAGATTGACCGTCCATTTCTGTCGAGCAAAGTACCGGCGCAGCCTCCGCAGTGCGGCATGGATGGATTTTCCCGCCTGTGATGGCGTGATACCCTCCATTGCGGCAATATCTTTCACTTTCATACCCAGCATATAGCGGGCGTGGACACGGCGGGCCTGCATAGGCGGCAGGGAAGAAATGGCTTCGTACAATCGTCGTATCAGTTCTTCGTATTCGGCTAATTCCTCTTTTTCTATCAGGTAGTCCTCCGGCGATGGCTGCGCCCAGCCGATGGCGGCATTTTCGATTCCATCGTTACAATCGAGGGAATAAAATGCCTTATACCGGAACATCTTGCGCTCTCTGGCGGCCTCGGCTCTCTTATCCAGAAGAAACGCTTCGACGATCTCATCGGACACCTCCACACAAATGTCCTCTTTGCAAAATGGATAATATTGTTTGAGATTGATGGTCTGCATAGGCATGCCCTCACTCTGTTTGGAAAAGGCCATCATAGCAGCGGCGCATATTCCGCAGACCCCGGCGGATGGCAACGCTAACCTTGCTGCTGTGGATACCCTCTATCCGAGAGATTTCCGGCTGCTTGATACCAGCAATGTAGTAGGCGTGAACACGGCGGGCCTGTGTCGGAGTGGCATGAGCCAGAGCCGCAGGCAGAGCTGCAATCAGGCGCAGACGGGTGGTCATTTCTTCTCGTTCCACCAGAATATCCTCCGGCGATCTGCCGTGTTCCAGCGCGTAGTTCTCCGTCCAGCTATATGCGTCCAGGGAGTACCAGGCGCGGTGGTAGACTTTCCGACGCTCATAGTTCTCCATCTCCCGCTGGGCCTGATACATCGCTGCCCATACCTCGTCCGTAACATCCACAAACTCGTCATGCCGGTAGTGGGGATACATCCACCGCAGATTAATTGTTTTCATAGGCTTACCTCCTGAAAATTGGAGAGGCGGGCAGCTCGTCCGCTGTCCGCCCCTCGCTGAGATAAG